>JBJKPH010000055.1:0-4015 GCA_046706585.1 Bacteroidales bacterium
ATGCAGTTCCCGGGGTAGGTAGGGCCCGATTTGATTCAGGAAGGAACCGTACCTTGCCATCTATCATTTTTATACCTGCAGCACCTGCGACGGGAGTCTTCACCAAGAACTCATAACAGGTTGAAACGGTCTTTTCTTCAACTACCGTATCGGGATTCAGAAAGAGGATATATTTCCCCGTTGCCTCCAGGATGGCCTGGTTGTTCGCAGCCGAGAAACCTCTGTTGGTCTTATTGCATATCAGTTTTACCTGAGGAAATGAATGTGTGATCATCGCACATGATCCGTCAGTTGAATTATTATCTACCACTATCACCTCGCTGCTGAATCCCTCAAGCGACCTGAAAAGCGCAATCAGGCATTGCTCCAGAAAATGCCTGACATTATAGTTTACAATAATGACTGATACCTGCATCGATAATAATTATCTTTCAACCTTTCAGAGCCTGGCCGGTGCTTCAAAAGGTGTCCTGTTCACTATTGACCTTCCCAGGGTGATCTCGTCGGTGTACTCAAGTTCATCGCCAATTGCCACACCTCTCGAAAGGGTGGAAAGTTTAATACCGTACTGACTGAGTCTGCGAAAAAGGTAGAAATTGGTAGTATCACCTTCCATAGTGGTGCTAAGGGCTAGAATGACCTCTCTTATTCCTCCTCCTGATACCTTTAACTCGAGAGTATCTATCTTAAGATCGGCAGGTCCTATCCCGTCCATAGGGGATATTATACCTCCAAGTACGTGGTAGCGGCCGCTGTACTGCCCGGTCTTCTCAATTGCTATTACATCCCTGATATTCTCAACCACGCATACGAGTGATTCATCTCTTTGATTATCACTGCATATTTCACATATCTCAGTATCCGAGATATTATTGCACTCAGAGCAATAGTGGATCTCCTTTTTGAGCCTGATGATCGTCTCGCCGAACCTTTCGACCTCGGCATCTTCTTTTCTCAGCAGGTGCATTACCAGCCTCAGGGCAGTCTTTCTGCCAATCCCGGGAAGGGAAGAAAATTCGTTTACCGCGTTCTCAAGTAGTTTTGATGAATATTCTGTCGATGCCATTTCTACCTGTTAGTTGTTCTCATCCACAGGTTAAATATAATGGTTTAAATCGGGCAATTTTATTTTTTCTCTCACCTCTTTTTATTAACCTTGACAAAATTTTTCAGATGGCACCTGTTACTATCCTGCTGATCATAGCCGCATATTTTATCATTTTGCTTTTTATTGGCTGGCTTACCGGAAGAAAGACCAACAGCGAGGGTTTCTTTATCGGTAACCGCAGTTCACCATGGATAGTTGTTGCAATAGGTATGATAGGGGCATCACTTTCGGGTGTTACCTTCATCAGCGTACCGGGCTGGGTTATCGACAGCCAGTTCAGTTATATGCAGATGGTACTGGGGTACCTGCTTGGGTATGTCGTTATTGCTGAAATTTTGCTGCCACTGTATTACAGGCTGAGGCTTACTTCCATTTATAGCTACCTTTCGGGAAGATTCGGGAACTACACCTATAAGACAGGGGCATCATTTTTTCTTCTGTCCCGCACCGTTGGAGCATCGTTCAGGCTCTACCTGGTTGCGAGTGTGCTCCAGTTCACCGTTTTTGATGCATGGAACATCCCGTTCATTGTAACTGTAACTGTAACACTGATACTTATCTGGGCATATACTTTCAGGGGAGGGATACGTACAATAATCTGGACCGATACATTACAGGCCTTGTTTATGTTAGCGGCTGTTATTCTGACAGTTGTGTTTATTTCGCGTTCGCTTCACCTAAGCCTGGGGGCAATGATCAGGGAAGTAAGGTCGAATGATCTTTCCCGTATTTTCTTCTTTGACAATATTAATGACAGCCGGTTTTTTCTTAAGCAGTTTCTGGGTGGTATGTTCATTACCATCGTTATGACCGGACTCGATCAGGATATGATGCAGAAAAACCTGAGTTGCCGTAGCCTGGGAGATGCCAGAAAAAATATTTATCTGTACAGTACCGCCTTTGTTCCGGTGAACCTCATTTTCCTGGTGCTGGGTGTTCTGCTGGTTCTTTATGCGGCCGGAGCCGGTATAGCGATCCCTGAGCAGACCGATAACCTTTTCCCACTGATAGCTTCAAGGGGAGGACTGGGCAATACTGTAACCATACTATTCATCCTGGGTCTAATAGCCGCAGCATACTCAAGTGCCGATTCGGCCCTCACATCACTAACCACATCGTTTACTGTTGATATACTTGAGGCATCAGGCAGGGAAGAGCGACAACTAAAAGCTGTACGGACAAAAGTACATATAGGATTCTCGGTACTTCTCGCATTGATGATATTAATATTCAGACTGGTAAATAATCAAAGTGTAATATCGGCTCTGTTCACAGTGGCGGGTTACACATATGGTCCATTGCTTGGCATGTATGCATTCGGCCTTTTTACCAGGTACAGGGTCAGGGACAGGATCATGCCGTATATTGCAGTTGTATCACCCCTGTTGTGCCTTGCCATAGATCACTGGTCGGCAGAACTGCTCTGGGGATATCATTTTGGTTTCGAGCTGCTTATTCTTAACGGTCTGATTACTTTTGCAGGGATGTATTTTTTCAGGGAGAAGGAGACAATTACCTCCTGAGAGGCAACCTTAACTTTAATCGCCAACTGGTATTACCCATGTGAGGTGATAAGAGAAGCCAGGGTTAAATCCATGTTTAACTGATCCTATCCCAGGAATATATCCGGGATTGTTATCTTTTCCTGCCGAATTGATCAGCGGAAGGCTCAGCCTTATAATCCACCCGATGGTAATATTCCTGAATACCTCTGCTTTTACACCACCGTTAATTTCGAAGAAGTGAGCATGTACAAACTTTTTCACGATTGCCGATTCGTTATGTCCCCAGTAGTTGTTGTATGAATACCATGGAGTTTCCTGATTAAAAAGTGCAATGCCATACCTGATACCCACACCTGCAAAGTGGTTGTTTCCGGCTGTACCTGTTTTCATCAGGTTCTGATCGATCCCAAGCCTCAGAAACATACCTTCTGTATTTTGCGTGTAATTATACTGGCTGTAATTATACCTGCTGTACCCAGGTTCGGCTACTATGTAATATTTTGGGTTAATATGGTATGACAAGGCCCCTTCGAATGACATCATCTTCTTGTCGATAGAATAGATCACCGGCCCCGACAGATCGATGCTTGCGGCTATTGACCTGGTAAATTTGACAGTGTCCTGCTGTGCAATAAGGAAACCCGGCAGGAGCATGTTCAGGCTAATAAAAAGCACGCAGGTTTTCCTTCTCATTCAGATCGATGTTGCTGTTAATAATAAGTACTGTGTCAATACTGTGACCGGTAAACATAACACTTTTAATATCATACAGATAAGTGTATCCGCAACCTTTTGAAATGAAGTGGGGGCGGTAAGTATATGATACTGTTAATGTATCAGTATATAATCCCTTGCTGATCACATACCCACACCTGTCTGATCCCGGATCAAGCGGCAGGGTCAGTGCCTGGAGTTTTGCCTGGTTATAGATCAGCGAGTCGGGGAATCCGATGCCATAAACCGAAATACTGTCCATCTGCATTGTTTCCTGTGAATCGGTTTCATACAGGGTAACTCTCATGAATGCTTCGGTATTTTCATAGCATCCATCCGAAACACATGAATAAACGAACAGAGATATCAGTATGATTATGAGCTGATTTCGAATAATATTCATATTGAATTCCTTAAGCTCCTGTAAGAATTTTCTTTATCCTGGCCAGGGCCTCCCTGATCCCTTCAGGTTTTTTACCTCCGGCAGTGGCAAGAAATGGTTGCCCGCCGCCGCCACCGGCAATTAACGGAGATATTTCCCTGATCAGTTGAGATGCATTAAGATTCTTCGATTTAACCATATCGTCGCTTATCATAATAATTAGATGAGCCTTGCCACTGATCTCTGACCCTAATGCCAAAACCCCGCTGAATCCTCCCGACTTTATCTGTAGTGCAATGTTTTTAA
>JBJKPH010000056.1:0-4446 GCA_046706585.1 Bacteroidales bacterium
TCCACGATGTTGCTACCCCAGCAGGGCAATGTCCCGAAACAGAAAACCCGCATCCTGTTTGTACTCGATTGCTCACAAAGCATGGCAGGACAGTGGGGTGATGACAAGAAAATCAATATTGCCCGAAAGTTCCTGGGCCGGGCAGTAGACAGCCTGGAGGCATACCCTGAAGTTGAAATGGCACTGAGATGTTACGGGCACCAGAGTGTTGTACCTCCACAGGATTGTAACGACACACGCCTGGAAGTTCCCTTTTCAAGAGGTACAGCCTATGAAATTAAAAGGAGGATGAGGGGCCTGGCGCCGAAAGGAACTACACCTATCGCCAATTCTCTTGCAGCTGCTGCAGGTGACTTTCCTCCCTGTGACAACTGCAGGAACGTGATAATTCTTATTACAGACGGGATAGAAGCCTGCGAAGGTGACCCTTGCCAGGTATCACGTGATCTTCAAAAACAGGGTATCATACTGAAGCCCTTTATCATAGGAATTGGTCTCGATCCTGAATTTGAAAGATCTTTCGAATGTATCGGCAACCTGTACAATGCATCAACAGAAGAACGATTTGAAGAGGTACTGGATATTGTGATAACGCATGCCATTACCGAGACTACGCTTCAGGTAAACCTGATGGATGCAAATGGTTTTCCCTCCGAAACAAATGTACCGATGACATTCTATAATCTCCGGACGGGCAGGATCAAATATAATTTCATACATACACTGAACAACCGTGGAAATCCTGATACAATGAGGATCGACCCCCTTATTGACTATTCCATCAAAGTACATACCATGCCCCCGGTATTTCTTGACAGTCTGCGACTGGCTCCCGGCAAGCACAATATAGCTGCAATTGATGCCCCGCAGGGAATCCTGAATGTAGTACAGGAAAAGGGTATTCAGTACAGGGATATGGAATTTATTGTCAGGAAGAATGGTGATATGAATACACTATGCAGACAAAATATGTTTGAGAAAAAGAAATATATTACCGGCAGGTATGATCTGGAGATCCCTACCATACCGGCTACTATAATCAGGAATGTCACCATTAAGCAGAGTGAGGAAACTACTGTAACAATACCACAACCCGGAATTGTTACTTTTCTGGTTGCAAACGAAGGAATATGCGAACTGTTCGTGGAAAGGGATAACGATATGGAGTGGGTATATTCGGTAAATACAAAGGAGAGGTCTGAATCGGTGATCCTGATGCCCGGGCGGTACCGCGTGATATACAGGTCGCTAAATGCCAGACAGTCATACTTTACTATTGAAAAGAAATTCACGGTAGAATCGGGCAGATCGGTTCCTCTACGAATATTGTAGAGCAAAATTAAACCTTTGGCCATTCAGATCATCAAAGGGTAAACTGGCAAATGTTGAGGGAAGAAATTTCTGATGATCAGATCATGGGAATGATCAGAAAAGATCCTCATGAAGGGTTCGGTCTCCTGGTACAAAAATACAGAGAGAGACTCTATTACCATGTCAGGAGAATAGTTATACTCCATGAGGACGCTGATGATGTACTGCAAAACAGTTTCATGAAAGCATGGCAGAATATTTCGGAATTCAGGGGAGACAGTTCGCTTTTTACATGGCTATTCAGGATATCTACAAACGAGGCAATATATACTTTCAATAAAAGGAAGAAGAAAAACAGTATAACAACCGATTCGATGGAAGCAATCTTTTCATTATCGAATGAAGGTGATGTATATTTTGACGGTGATGATGCCGAGAGGAAACTTCAGGATGCCATTCTCAGCCTTCCCGAAAAGCAACGACTTGTATTCAATATGAAATATTTCGATGATATGAAATACGAAGAGATGAGCAATATCCTCGACACATCGGTGGGAGCACTTAAAGCATCCTATCATCACGCGGTAAAAAAAATTGAATCATATATTAAAACGGATTAAACCTTTTGCAATCCGGGTAATCAAATTACTGATGAATGATATAGGGAACATAGGAAAAAGAAACCCGTTCAGGGTACCTGAAAATTACTTTGATAATTTTACAGAAGATATCCTTGAAAGGAGTTCTGCAAAGAGCAGCCTGAAGAAAAGAAAAATATTCAGTATTAAAAGGCCGGGACTGGCTGTTGCCGCTGCTGTTGCAGGTTTCCTGCTTATTTCCTACCTGGGTTTGAAGATAATGCTTAACGGTACTCCTGACAACCAACTGATATCCAACCTGTCGGAATACTCAGAGATATTGTCATACGATATTGATGAGTATATGATAGTGGATGAGTTGTCGACTGACGAAGTAGCCGATCTTCCTTCTGATATTACAAATGATGATATTATTGATTACCTGTTGCTTAATGATGTCGATTTTGTATCAATTGAAAAAAATATTAAATAGAATTATGAAAAATTTTGTGTGTATTTTCCTGCTGGTTACATCTTTCGGAATTAACACTGCATTCAGCCAGGGTGTTCGTGCAGACAGGATAGAGGCTGAAAAGGTTGCCTTCTTTACGAAGAGGCTTGAACTGACCAGTGCCGAAGCGGAAAAATTCTGGCCTGTATACAACGATTATACGAGCAGAAGAGATAAACTGACACAGGACAGGAATGCCCTTGTAAGGTACCTGAACCAGAATTATTCAAATCTTTCTGACAAGGAATTGCTTGAATCATCCGACAGGCTCATCGATTTCGAGATGCAGCAGGCCAACCTTTCAAAATCATATCACGAAAAATTCAAGGTGATACTGCCCCCTTCAAAGCTTGTCAGGTTATATTATGCCGAGGTTCAATTTAAAACGCTATTGCTTAATCAATTACAGAATCAAAGAGGTCAACAGGCCCCTCTGCGGAGAAGGAATGAAATGAACTGATGCAGTTGCAGGGTTACTATTGCTTCGACAGATCAGTAAGAAGTGGTAAGATATTGTCCTGGCTGTACTCGTCCTGCTTACCGGTATTCATATCTTTAAGCAACACCGATCCGTTATTCATCTCCTCATCGCCGGCCATTATCACATAGGGTATGGCCCTGGAGTTTGCATAGGAAAGCTGTTTCTTGAGTTTTGCCCTGTCGGGATAGATCTCTGACCTTATACCTTTATCCCTGAGTTCTTTCAATAGCCTGAGGGAGTACTTCTCCGATTCGCCGCCGAAATTCAGGATCAAAACCACAGTTCCCGTCCCGCTGCCCCGTGGGAAAAGCCCCAGGTTAACCATTACGTCATAAATCCTGTCGGCCCCGAAAGAGACACCCACTCCCGACACTCCGGGCATACCGAATATACCTGTCAGATCATCATATCTTCCTCCGCCACAGATACTGCCTATCTCGTAATCCAATGCCTTAACTTCTATAATGGCTCCTGTATAGTAATTCAATCCCCGGGCCAGTGAAATATCCGGATCTATCTCCGAATAAAGTGCCTGTCCGTCGAAGTATCCCAGCAACTCTTCCAGCTCTTCGACCCCTTTAATACCTATATCAGAGCCCTCAAGCATATTGCGCAATACGGCCAATTTTTCCGATCCCGATCCCTCTAAGAAAAGTAACGGCCTGAGCTTTTCAATAGCGTTTTGCGATACTCCCTTCTGCTGCAGTTCGGATAATACTCCGTCGATCCCGATCTTTTCAAGCTTATCAATCGCTACGGTAATATCAGTGATCCTCCTCTCCTCACCTATCTTCTCTGCGATACCTCCAAGTATTTTCCTGTTATTTATTTTTATTACGTTCCTGATCTTAAGCTTTGAGAAGATATCATTGATTACCATGATCAACTCATACTCGTTAACCAGCGAATCACTACCGATAACATCCACATCACACTGGTAAAACTCCCTGTATCTGCCTTTCTGTGGCCTGTCGGCCCTCCATACCGGCTGTATCTGGTACCTTCTGAAAGGGAATGACAGGCTGTTCCTGTTCTGTACAACAAAGCGGGCAAACGGAACCGTAAGATCATACCTCAGTCCTTTATCTGAAATTTTTGATGCCAGTTCTGATGAGGTAAGCGCGTCAGGCCGGACTGTACCGGTTTTTGATAAAAAATCACCTGAATTAAGTATCCTGAAGAGAAGTCTGTCACCCTCTTCACCATATTTGCCAAGAAGGGTTGAAATGTTCTCAATGGCAGGTGTTTCAAGTGGCTGGTAACCATATATGCCAAATACCGACCTTATTGTGTCGAATATATAGTTGCGTCCGGTCATCTCTTCCGGACCAAAATCGCGGGTTCCTTTGGGTATTGTTGGTACAGTTGCCATATCAGCTTATTATGGCACCAAAATTAATAAATTATGGGGGTTTTTGAAAGGGCATGGGGCAAGGGGCGCAGGGTGTGGGGCACAGGGCACAGGGCGCGGGGCACAGGGCGCAGGGCGCGGGGTGTGGGGCGTGGGGCGCAGGGCGCAGGGCGCAGGGCATGGGGCGCAGGGTGTGGGGCGCAGGGCGCAGGGC
>JBJKPH010000057.1:0-4617 GCA_046706585.1 Bacteroidales bacterium
GGCCCTGCAGATAAGAGCACAATGCCCGCATGACGTTTCTTCCTCTTTAACTTTGACTGAGTTTGAGAAAACCGGAAAATTCATTTTTAATTCACTTTTTACTAAATTTTTCTTAAATTTGAATAGCTGCAATTCTAAATCGTAGAAAATTATTTTTATTAAGAGTAATAATACTAAAACCAGTAATGATTTTAATTTGTGCTAAAAGGTTAAGATTCAATTTATATGAGGATTATTCCATTTTCTGTATCTGAATTTGGACTGGAACAATACATTATTAAGATTAATAATAGAAGCAGAGTAATATACTGGCTAATAATAGCCATTATTATCACAAGCCTTGCTCTTTTGCCATTCATATATGTAGATGTATCAGTTCAGTCTCCGGGGTTTTTTCAATCAGACATTGAAAAACAGTTAATCATAAGTCCTTATCAAGGGAGAATAATATTCACTTCTGTTTCAGACGGTATGTATGTTGAAAAGGGCGATACGCTTCTAATTATAGATTCTGAGTCGATCAGGGCAATGATAGCTTCAATATTAAAGCAGATTAAACAAAACAATTCTTCCATAAATGACCTTGAGCAGATAACTATGATCGATACCACTGAGGAAAATCAGGGGATATATCATCTTAAAACAGCTAGGTATAGAGGGGAGTTTGCAAGTTTTAATGCTTTAAGGCTAATCCGGCAAAACAGGTATAATAAAAAGGAGTCGGAGCATACAAGAAATAAGTCACTTTTTGAGCAGCAGATCATCCCCTTGTCCGAGTATGAGGAAAGTCTGTATGAATTAAGTTCGGAGCATGATAATCTTACCAAAACCATTCTGGATCAGAAGACTATATGGCTGAATGATCTGGTAGTAAGAAAAAATAACCAGGTGAAATTAAATGCAGATCTGGAGAAATACAGGGAAGAACTTTACAATCATACATTGCTGTCTCCTGTTAAAGGTAAAGTAATTCAAAATGCAGATCTGCAAGCCGGAAGCATAATTACAGCCGGGCAAAAAATCGCTGAGATATCACCTGAAGGCGATTTATTAGTTAATTGTTTCGTTAAGCCATCTGATATAGGATTCATCCACAAGTCACAAAAAGTAAAGATCCAGGTTGATGCATTCAATCACAATGAATGGGGTATGATTGAAGGGGAAATAACAGAAATATCAGACGATATGCTGACCAGTACCGGTGATGGAGTCTATTTCAGAGTAAAATGCAAGCCTTACAGAACGTACCTGTCATTAAAAAATGGTTATCGTGTGAGTGTAAAAAAAGGGATGAGCGTGAATACCCGGATAATTATCAGGAAGCGGAGTTTATTCAATCTTTTATTTGATAAAGCCGATAAATTGTTTAATCCATATATTTTAAAAAATCAGGAGTAGGTCAATGTCAATAAAAATAAAACAAAGAGATATTACTGATTGTGGTGCAGCCTGCCTGGCTTCTGTCGCTTCATTCTATAAATTAAAGGTGTCGGTAGCAAGAATAAGGCAAATTGCCGGGACAGACAAGAAAGGAACAAATGTTTTAGGACTGATTGAAGCAGCAGAGAACATCGGGTTCCTGGCAAAGGGAGTCAGAGGTGAATGGGAAAGCCTTTTTAAAGTACCCATGCCGGTGATTGCACATATTATCAAAGATAAAACTCTTCATCACTATGTTGTTTTAATTAAAATAACTAAAAGCTATATTGAGATAATGGATCCGGCAGATGGCGACATCCATAAACTTAAACATGATGAATTTAAAAATCAATGGACAGGTGTTTTGATCCTTTTAGCTCCCGGCGAAAAGTTTATTCCCGGGAATCAAAAGATATCAATACCTGCAAGGTTTATTAAGTTGATAAAACCGAATCTAGGGATTCTGTTACAAGCACTTGTCGGTGCAATGGCATTTTCTGTACTGGGACTAGGTGTTTCTGTTTATGTAGGCAAGCTGGTGGATAATGTGCTGCCGGGGGGAAATATTAACCTTCTGAATCTTCTTGGGATTACAATGATCGTCATAATTATTATGAGATTATTATTAAGTTATTTCCAGTCAATCTTTGTTTTAAAAACCGGACAAAAAATTGATGCTAACCTAATACTTGGATATTATCAGCACTTATTAAAGCTTCCTCAGTCATTTTTTGACAATATGAGGACAGGAGAGATTATTTCAAGAATTGGAGATGCTGTAAAAATAAGATTATTTATAAACGATATTTCTATCAATTTCATTTTAAACCTTTTTATTCTCATAGTCTCCTTTGGTTTAATGTTCAGCTATTACTGGAAACTTGCAACAATTATGCTTCTCGTTTTTCCTTTGTATATCCTTATTTATTATTGCTCAAACAGGCTTAATAAAAAAGTTCAAAGGAAAGTTATGGAAAAATCGGCTGATTTGGAGTCTGTGCTGGTTGAATCTCTTAATTCGGCACACACCATAAAAAGATTCAGTCTTGAGGATTTTTCAAACCTGAAGATAGAAACCAGATTTATAAGCCTTTTGGAATCATTGTATAAGTCAGGCCTTAACGGAATATTCTCCTCAACTTCCACAAGTTTTGTATCACAATTCATAACCATTTTAGTTTTATGGATTGGATCCGGATATGCAATAGGTTCACAGATAACGCCAGGCGAATTGTTGTCATTTTATGCTATTGTTGGTTATTTCACTGGTCCGGTAACCTCTCTTATTGGTTTCAACAGGTCACTTCAGGATGCAAGGATTGCAGCAGACAGGCTTTTTGAGATTTTTGATCTTAATATTGAAGAAGACGATGACCATAAAGCAGAGTTTAAGCCGGGAATGGTGGATGACATTAATTTCAGGGATGTTAGATTTCGTTATGGTACAAGGGTGGAAGTATTCAAATCTCTTAACCTGACAATTAAAAAAGGAGAAATTACTGCTATAATTGGGGAAAGTGGATCAGGGAAAACTACTCTTGTCTCATTAATTCAAAACTTGTATTCGTTGCAGTCCGGACAGATATGCATTGGTTCTTTTGATATAAGGCATCTGAAAAACTCTTCTCTGAGGAGAATAATTTCAGTTGTTCCTCAGAAGATAGATCTTTTTGCCGGCAATGTAATTGATAATATAGCCGTTGGAGACCTTAATCCCGATATGAAAAGAATAATGGATATTTGTTATAAACTGGGGATGACCGGATTTATTGATAAGTTACCTCAGGGATATAACACATTTCTTGGTGAAAATGGCTTGTCTCTTTCCGGAGGACAAAAACAAAGAATTGCAATAGCCAGGGCATTTTACAGAAATCCTGAAATTTTAATTCTGGATGAAGCAACTTCTTCACTTGATTCAACGGCAGAGAACTATGTTCAAAATGCAATCAGGATGATGGAGGAAGAGAATAAGACAGTTATATTAATTGCACACAGATTATCTACTGTTAAACTAGCCAGGCGGGTAATTGTGCTAAAGGATGGAGAAGTAGTACAATCAGGATCGTGGAAAGAATTGGCTTTGATAGACGGGCCATTCAAAAAAATATGGACCCATCAGGTTCTTGAACCAAATACAAATGCTTAAAAATAAAACTATTATACTATGAAAATCTTTGAATATCTTGATCGGATCAGCAAAATGCATAAACTAATTTCCAGACAGAAAACAGGGACGCCTGAAGAGTTTGCAAAGCAGTTAGGAATAAGCAGAACCACGGTCTATGAGTTAATTGATGAATTAAGATCCCGTGGAGCTCCTATTGCATATTCCAAATCGACAAAGACATTTTTTTATAAGCATCCTTATGATATAGCCATAACCTGCTCTCTTCGTCCCTTAAGCTATCCCGAGTTGAAAGAAAATTCCGGTGGTGAAATTTTTTATTCCAAAATCCTTTTTTCCCGTACGCTGAAAAAGGAACTTAGTATTGTAAGCTTACAATGCTAAAGCCCCGGGCATGTAAAATATATCGGGAAATAGTCTAACCTAAAAAAATTGAATTATGACAAACTTAACTCAAAATGAATTATTGGAAATAAATGGAGGAGGTCCTGAATCAACAAATTATATTGCTGGATTAGGTCCCGCAATACCAGAATCGGGTGGAGCCTATCTTATGGGTTTCTTAAAAGGATTTTTTTCAAGTTTATTTGGTAAATAAAATTCTTTAGAAATGGGAAAATTAAATGTTAGAGAATTATCTCTCCAAGAGTTAGTTAATATCAATGGAGGAGATGGCGATTATACTGAAGATTATAATCGAGGTGTAGCAGCAGGGGAAGTAATAGGAGGCATGGTAAAGAATTTTCTTACTTTAGCTGGTATCTGGCGATTAGTTTCGTTACTTTAATTTTAAAATTTAGTATAACACGCGTTGATATTCTCAAGATTTCAACGCGTGTTGACTAAAATAAAAAGCTTATGTTCCAACTTGAAGAATGGTGGAAATTTGTAACGAAACCTGAGTTTTTAGAAACCAGGGAACATGTGGCTAATTTTTTTGCTACTTCTTTAAAAATATTTTTTACTTCTATTTTGATAATGGGGATTATAAGCCTCATAATCAATTCAATTTTCCCTATCTTCCTTTCGCTTCCCAAGGATAATACTTTTCAAATTACGAATCTTAATAA
>JBJKPH010000058.1:0-7955 GCA_046706585.1 Bacteroidales bacterium
AAATATTGTAACTAGTTTTGCAGCGCCTTTTATGAAAGGTTACCGGAGATTCAGTAGCTCAGCTGGTAGAGCACATCCCTTTTAAGGTTGGGGTCCTGGGTTCGAGCCCCAGCTGAATCACCAGAAGACGTTGGTCGGGATTTGTAATCCCGACCTTTTTTTTAGTGCTCGAACCCACTCTGATGCATTCGGGTTACAATTGTGTGGTCCTTCCGGGATCAGAGCGAAAAAACGACTGCCTGGCAGTCGCACAACTGTAAAAATCAACAAAAATAAAACACTATCGACTCCAGAAGAGTCGCACAAGATTAACATTTCAGACTGCCTTTTCGCTATTCACAGATACTCATCCACTCCAATACTCCTTCACATTCCTGTACTACCATAATTATTTGACTCGTATTACTTTAATTCTTAATTTCGATATGCCTGTCTGAGTAGTATTATTTTGTGATGAGAAAGAAATATGTATTTGAATTACCTGTAACAGCAGGGGAAATTCATGGGATGAATGAACTCTATGTAAGTTTCATGGCAAATGATCAGAACTTTTTTAAGCTGTTTAGTCCTATTGTATAAAAACAAAGACTTGCAAGATGACAAAAAGGATATATCTGTTTCTATGGCTTTGTATAATCTTCCATGTTACTGATTTATCAGGTCAGTCTGTAAAAATAGAAGGAAAGGTACGCGATATTACAGATGGAGCTGCTATTATAAATTGCGTGATTTCTGTTAACCCGGGAAATATTGTTTCTGTCTCAGATAGAAATGGCACATATACCTTTATCTGCCCTGCCGGGATAAAGGAAATAAACACCAGAGTTCTCGGTTACCGGTCAGAGAAGATACAATTTCTTGCTGATCATGATACTATAATCGATATCAATCTGGTTCCGCTGCCTGTTGAAATTGGAGAAGTAAGCGTAAATGCTGATTCACTGAGAAATATATCAGTTACCAGGGAGGGGAGTTATATTATCGATCCGGCAGCCGGGAAGGAACTCCCGGTAATCTTCAGTGAACCCGATCTGATGAAGACCATTCAACTTATACCTGGTATTCTGCCAGGAAAGGATGGGTCTTCAGATGTTTATGTCAGGGGAGGAAGCCGGGGACAAAATGTTTTTCTTGCCAACGGTTGCAGTTTCTTCCTTCCTGCTCATATGCTTGGGTTCGTATCGTCAATCGATCTTGATTTTCTGCAAAATGCAGAGATCTATAAGGACTATCTGCCATCCGGTTTGGGAGGCGGGGCATCATCTGTTATATCACTCGACTATAAAGAGGTTTCTGCAGATTCGCTTAAAGCATCACTGAGATTAGGTTTGATGTCATCAGGAGTATCAATTCAGTTACCACTGAAGAAACCCGGCTGGAATATTTCGGCAGGAATCAAAAGAGGCAACTATTCGCTTTATGCCCCACTGCTTAGAAAAATTGTAAATGATGATATAGCAGAGAACCTGCCACCGGACGGATATTCATTCTTTGATAGTTTCCTGAAACTCACACATTCATCAGACCGGTGGGGTGATATAACATATCTTTTCCTTGGAAACTTCGATTACGGAAAGGAAGAATACATTACAAACAGCTACTCGGGTGATACACTGACAATATATACCGATGCAATGAGGTCAGGATGGAATAATATGGTCCATGCACTTCAATGGTATTTACCTGCCGGTAACAACAAATGGAGACTTGATCTGAACTACAACAGGATCTCAATGCAAAGAAGGCTCAATTCGACCAGTGAGAGATATTTGAGTACCGGTGAGATATTTGAATTGAATGAGATAACATATTCTCTTTTACCAAAAATTGAAAATATTGGGATAAGCATTGTAACCGGATCAGAAAGTGAAAAATTCAGTTACGATGCCGGTTTTTCAACCAGGGTGCGATTCTTTTCTCCAGGTATATCTTCGGCTTTCAATCTCAACGATACCACAATCAGCAATGAAACAGGAACAAATAAGACAATTATTGAACCGGTTATATACTTTTCTTCAAAATGGCTCCTCAACAAAGTTCAGATTGATGCAGGAATAAGGCTGACAGGCATAATCTCAGGGGAAGACCATTTTTTTGTCCCTGAACCAAGGCTTAGGATATCCTTTAATACTGAAGGCAGGTTATCGCCTCATATCACTTTGGTCAGACTAAGCCAGTCTGATCATTCCCTGGAGGGCTCCAATGCAGGTATGAGGACAATGTTCTGGATACCGGTCTCACATGATTTCGGTCCTGAAATATCAGATATATTATCAGGAGGATTTCAGGGTATAACCGGTAATACATATAGGTTTACTGCTGATGTATATTATAAGAAGATATCAGGGATGGTCGATTACAGACCAGGTTCAAGTTTCATTTTTGATACATCTCTTGAAGACCTCCTGTATTCAATTGAAGGAAGGGCGTATGGTATAGAGACAGGTGTTATTAAACAAAAAGGCAATCTGACGGGGAGTGCTTCTTATACATATTCCAGATCAAAAATTGAATGGAGTTCACCCGATGGCCTGATCTGGATCCCATCGCTTGCCGACAGGCCTCATGATATCACTATTAATTTAAATTATAAGCTAAATAAACGATTCGGTTTTGGGGCAAACTGGATATATGTGTCAGGCTCACCGGCAACAATATATATGCATGACACTTCATATGGTGAGTGGTTCGAAACCAAAAATAATATAAGGTATTTTGATTATCACAGGCTCGATCTGTCATGCAGGTACAGGATCATCAAAAGGAAATACTCCTTAACATTAAATGCAGACATATATAATGTATATAACCGGAAGAATACCTTTTATTTCAAAAAGATATATAATGAACAGGATCAGATTTACTATTTCAAAAATGTTTCTCTTTTCCCGGTGATGCCAACAGTTTCAATATTAATAGAAATTTAGAAAATAATGAAGGATTCAAAAAATATTTACCTTAAACCAATAGCATTTAAGTCATTACTTGGTATAAGTTATTTTGATTACAAAGAAACTATAATGATAGAAGCTGATAGAAATAGATCCAAATTATATACTCTGAATAGTGATTCCCCAATTATTATTCATCACAGCCTAAACTATGTAGAAGAACGCTATTGTAATAATTTGCTTATTAGATGCCATAAATCCTTTATAATTAATCTTGATCATATTGAGACATTGATTCCCAAAGCAAAACAAATAATAATGAAGAACAACTACAAGGCAAAAGTATCTGAAAGTTCTTTGAAGCGCATAAGAAATGTCTCAGAATTATGATATCAAATAATTGAGACAATGAAATTAAAAATATAAATGATATTATTTGAATCAATACATAAAGCTATAAATCAAATGAGTAAACGATTAATGTGTAACAAGATACTGATCTCCGCTTTTATTTGTATCCAGCTTTTTCTTTGTGAGTGTGAGCAAACTGATAGGTATTATCGTCCTGACTTACCTGAAAAATTAAGCTGCCTTGCAATTATTGACGCTGACGATACAGTAAAATACATAACTATTGAGAAATCTTTTCAGGCAGAATACCCTGATGATTTAAATGATTCGCTAAGAGGTTTCTCATTCAGTATCTCTTCCTCTGGTGGTGAGATCTTCAGTTTTTGGAGTGATACTACTATTAAGGAATTGAGGGATTATAAAATACCGGATAATATTGAATTCCTTAGCGGTGAGAAGTATTTTCTTAATGCAATTGAAGATGGAACGTCTGGAATTACAGCTGAGATGGTTGTTCCTAAACCACCTCCAGTACCCTCTTTTATTTCTTATAATTTAGGTACTATTACCCTCCCTGAACCTGTAAACTGTATTGGAGATACAATTGATAATTACCTTACAATTAGTTTATCCTTTACTAACGTTAGTGAAAAGGATCAATATTATGCACTGTTAATGAAGTGTAAAGGAAGTACTAACAGTAGTTCATATCCTGGATATTTGGGATATATAAATTTTCCCATAAGAGAAAGCAATTCTCCTGGATTCCTGTCTATAATACAGGGGTTAAATATATATAATTATGTATGTCAAGAAAAAGTAATACATATTGAAAAATTTCCGGTTCTTGGCTATTTCATAGATGGAAACAAAATTCCTGAAAATAAGTGTATCATAACTCTGTCATGTCAATTTGCGGATTCTTTCTCTGTTTATGATGCTATTCAATCGATCCATATAAGATTATTATCAATAACTGAATCAATGTATAATTTCGAAAGAAGTCTTCAAAATTATAAAAGAACAGCAGGAGACCCTTTTTCAGAACCTGTTTATCTTAACGGGAATATTGTAGGAGGGAATGGTGTATTTGCAATTTGCAGGAGCAAAGAACTAACAATTGATTTACTGAATACTATCTAGATGTCATAGATCATATATGATTAATCTTAGACATGTTAGAAAATTAATGATAAAAACTCAGCAGGTTCAGATGAAGAACAATCTTATTGCACAGCTGTCTGAGAGGTGTTTAAGGGAAATCAGGAAAGTGTCAGAAACAAAAAAGTAATAAACCTGAAATATACAGATACAATAACTATGTTTTTTCAAATTTGTCAGAATGGAACTTAATTATCATAAACAGTCGTTCATCGCAAGAAAAGCAAAAAGCAGACTTTTCATAGAATCTTCAGCAAGGTGCCTGGTCGAAGTTTTAATAACATCAGTTATTATTCTCCTATCAGGTTGTGAGGATATAGACAGGTTCTACAGGCCAAACCTGCCTGAGAAACTGTGCTGCATCGGTATAATTGATATGGATAATACCTTACACGACAGCCTGCTGGCACTCCCTTACGGACTTAACGGCAATTTCCGCAACATTTCATTTGAAAAATCGTACCAGTCTGAGTATGACAGTGAAAATAATGACTCATTAAGAGGATTTTCATTCTCCATTAGTACATCTGAAGGAGAAGAATTAGTAAGCTACAGTAGTGACAGCACTATAAAGGAATTAAGGAATTTTCAAATATCTGAAGATGTTGAATTCCTCCCGGGTGAAACATACTATCTGCATGCAAAAGAAGATAACACTCCAGAAATCACTGCAAAGATTACTGTTCCTGAGTCTCCTCCAACACCTGAAATAATATCTTACCGTATCGAGAGTACAACCATGTCCAAACCCCTGCCGTGCACGGGCAGGAAAGAGATCAGAACTGCTGTGCTTGATTTATCTTTTGACAATCAGGGCAAAAATAAATATTATGCTGTTGTCATTGTTGGTGAAGGATTTAGTCTTAGTAGTTCACTTGTTCATCTATATGATTATCTGGACTTCACTGTCAAGGATTCCAATTATCCTGGTTTTTTTGCAATACTACATGGATTGAAAATGTTACGGCTTGTTTGTATTGATGATGAAAGCCACATGAATATTGAGGAAACTCCCGTTTATGCCTATTTTATTGATGGGAATAAAAATTCGGATACCAAATGTAGAATGACAATATGCATTCAATATTTCGATTCACGTTGTGTATATGATATTTTCAGATCCTTGACTATAAACCTGATTGCTATACCGGAAGGGCTGTATTTATTTGAGAAGAGTCTTTACACTTATGACAGGGTGATAGATGATCCCTTTTCAGAACCGGTATATCTTAACGGTAATATTCATGAAGGAAACGGAATTTTTGCCATATGCAGGGGAAGTAAAACTATCTTAAAGCCCGGCGGATTATTCTAAAAATAGATAAAATAATAAAAGTCGAAAAAATATCAGGTTTATAGTCTATTTTCTCGCTTTAAAACCATATTTCAACGATTTCATACTTTCCAGACTTATAGGATATTGACATGGTTTCTTTTTAGGTATAACTTTGCTTGCACTATAATATTCCTAAACATCGTTTAATCAAATTCATAATGAATAAAACAATCTTTATTTTTATTTTGACCATGTTTGTTATTCCACTAACTGGCCAGCAGAGAACCGAACCTTATGAATTTCCTGTAAAACCAGGCACAGAAGAATGGGCAAAACTAAGTACATCTAAACAAATGGATGAGGTTTGTGTAATCCCGGAAAAGATACTGAAATCATTAACTACAGAAGCTTTACTGAACACCTGTGTAAATTATCCAAGGATAATTGACTTTTTCTTATATGATAATCTGCAATTAGGTTTTGATATATGCTCAAAAAGATTTAATGGTTTGTCTGAATTGCTTAACCGACCAGATCTGGCCAAAGTCTTATTAGAGAAATATAAAAACATTGATGTAACGAATAAAAGGTTAAAAGAATACTCTGAAAATTTATCCTATTTACAATTGGGTTTCCTTGAATTATTAATATCCCAGGATATAATTATTTCAAAATTTAATTATGAAGAAAAAGAAAACCTGGTGAAAATGACAACTCTGAATATTAATATAAGAAGGGGAATGAATGAGTCTTTATATCGGCAAATGACAACAGCTTTAATATTATCAAGAGTATTAACATCAATGAATCTTTTATTAGCTGAGCCAGAAAAGGAAGATGACTATTCTTTTAATTTGTTTAATACCAATGCAATAATAATTGATACTACAATAATTACAAAATTATTAGGAATTTCAAGAAGATTAGAATAGAACTAATAAAAGAACTAGTATATCTGAAAATGAAAAAACATATAATACTATGAATAATACAATATGTAAATTCGTACTTTTTACCGTAATCTCATTTAGCCTATACCAAACCAATGCCCAATCTCCAATAACTGTATATACGCCAAGAGGTTCAAGTGTGTATGCACATACAAGACCTGAATTAATGGATGATCAGGATAAATCGGATAATAGTGAGTTAATGGAGACTTATTATCCACAAGCAACTGAAATTAATCCTCCGTCAGCAACAACAACATATAATTGCCATAGTTATGCCTGGCATATGTCCGAAGGTGGTACTACTTGTACTATTGCATATTACTATGGTGACACTGATGAATCAATTTATTGGACGGATAATAGTTATACAGAGACTACTGAGGCATATGCTTCAAAAATTTCGTATACATCAGATATCCATTCTGCAATACAGACATCCACACAAGGAATATATATCTCTAAATGGGGAAGCTGGCCTTTAATGCAGCATGCAAATAATTATGGCCCGTATGATATGAGTTCCAGAGATTATTATAAGTTAAATCCTGAGATTGATGGTTCCTCTGATGAATTATGTAGTACAGAAGAAAGAACCTTCTATTCTAACACTGCAATATCAAGTTCGACATACACATGGTCGAGAGACGAATCAGATCTTGATTATGTAAGCGGAGCTGGAACAACAGATTATAGAGTAGAAGCTAAGAGTTATGATGAAATTGCATGGGTAAGACTTCAAATTACAACTCCGAGTGGAGAGGTTGCTACAACAGATTATAAGTATTTTTGGGTTAATAAACCTTATGTAGATCCAAATACAATAGATTTTGAATGTGAAGAAGGCTCAGGCTATTTATGTACTAATGCCTATGGAAACGAATTTACATTTGATTATGATGGTCCGTTTGACTATTTTGATGTTAAACTCATGAATTTCAGTGAAACACAAACAATCGATGAGTGGGAAATTTATGACACCTGGGGCACTGTTGATGTTGCTGTAGATGAAGGGACATATAAATTCATGGTAAGAGGGCATAACGATTGTGGAACAGCATCAAATTGGAGCAAAATTTCAGTTGAATTTGTAGATTGTATGTGGGAAGAAATGCTATCCCTGGAGTTATATCCTAATCCTACAGATGCTGAGACTACAGTAACGATAACATCTAAAAGCCAAAAGTCAAAAAAGCCAGATATTAATGAAAAATGGAGGTTAGAAATATATAATCAAGGGCAAACTCAGCAATTTGATAAAAGGGGTATTATAGGTAATAAGTATGTTGTTAACACTTCAGGTTGGTTACCAGGAGTATATTATGT
>JBJKPH010000059.1:0-2213 GCA_046706585.1 Bacteroidales bacterium
ATCCTTACCTCAGAACCTTCGTTATAACGTATAAAGTTCCCTGCGAACCATGATCCCTTGTTAAGCCTGTAATGCCTGTAGTAGTCATATGGTATCGTATAAACCTGACCTGAAACATCGTGAACCAGATAGTGTTCGCGTCCGTCGATCCCCCTGACAATATCACTGATATAAAACTTAACCATGTCCTTATCTTCCACCCTTCCACTCCTGGTCCCTGTTTCTGCAGATGAAACCACGATCTGACCCTTCGTAATCCTCATCACTTTAAGCCTGATACTATTATTCGCTTTCATCAGGCCAGGGTCAATACTCTCACCCGGAACAGCTACCTCATTTCCAAGGATGTCATGTACAACGGATACAATGTGCTCCCGGCCACTCTTATCAACCCTGCTTTCATTCCTTAATACAGTAAAATCATATATCTCTCCTTCTTTATAGAATGGATGCTCCGGCTCAAGGTAAATTTCTCCCTTGCAGTTTATCTTGTCGACACGACATGAGATACTCCGGCCCGGCATAATTTCATAACCTTTATACCTTTCAACAGGTACCAGGTAACTCCTCGAATCGGGACCCTCCAGTACGAAGAAATCCTCACCTTCAAGATCGATGCTTTTCTTAACTCTGAATATATAACTTTTGCCCTCCTGAAGTTTCATAAATTCTTATAATAACGGGCCAAATATCCTGGCCAGTGATTCTTTATGTTTCTCAGACCTTTTTCGTCCTTCCCACAACTCCTGAAGCACTTCATCGGATGCAAGAAGATCCTCCATGAACAGGTCCCTGAGCCTGGCAGCGAAAGATTCATCATATACCAGGGCAGTAACCTCAAAATTAAGGTCAAAACTCCGTACATCTACATTCACCGAGCCAACTGATGCGAAAATATCATCCACCAGAAGGTACTTCGAATGGTTGAAACCTGTCTGGTACAGGTAAATTCGTATACCTGCCTCAAGCAGTTCAGCAATGTACGATCTGGTATTCCAGTTGCCCACTACCGAATCGCTTTTTCCCGGAAGGATGATCCTTACATCAACTCCGGCCAGTGCCGATGTCTTAAGCGCGGTAAGAATACTCTCTTCAGGTGAAAAATAGGGAGTACACAGGTATATTGACTCTTTTGCCGTTGTAAGGGCTGAAAAGTAGACCTGCATAATATTTGCCCAGTCGCTGTCGGGTCCGCTGGAAGCCACCTGCACCCAGCAGTTTCCTTTTGCAGGGTTATTGCTAAAATAGATACTTTCATGAGTAAGAATCTCACCACTGACAAAATACCAGTCAACAAGAAAAAGCCTGTTCATGGCACCCAGCGCATCCCCTTCTATCTCAAGGTGAGTGTCCCTCCAGGGACCTATATCATCGAGACCACTGAGGTATTTGTGTGCAATATTCAACCCACCGGTATATCCAATCCTGCCGTCGACCACAAGTATTTTCCGGTGATTACGGTAATTTATCTTATTGGTCAGCCATGGAAACCTGACCGGCATAAAAGGAAATATCATCACTCCCGCATTCCTCATATCCCTGATATACCTGTATTTAAAGCTCCAGCTTCCAACATCATCCACAATGATCCTGACCTTCACTCCCTCTCTGGCTTTCATAATAAGCAGGTTCCTGAACCTTTCACCTGTCTCATCGATATCAAACCTGTAGAATTCAAGATGGATATACTCTTTTGCTTCAGCTATGGATTTTAGCATGGCAGGGAATGTCTCGTTGGCATTCCTCAATAATCTCAGTTCATTATTCTCGGTAAGAATTGCATGTTCATTATTAAGCATCAGGGTCATCAGGTGCGACTTAGACCTGATCTTGCTGCTTTTGCTTTCAAGACTGTTGCCCAGTGATTCTATTTGCTGGTTTGCAAGTCGTGAGAGTTGAGCCGAATCGATCACACTCTTCCTTGAGAATATCTTTTTCTTCCTGATGCTCTGCCCTACAAGGAAATATAGCATTATCCCAACTATAGGTATCAGGAGGATCACAAGAATCCATGAAAGAGTCTTTACCGGAGGCCTGTTCTCAAAAATTATGATCAGGCATATAAAAACAACCGTAACAAGGTAAACGGCTGTTATTATCAGCTGAACAGGATAGCTCCCGATATGTGTGACCGCCTCCATTATCACATGATTACCATGTAAAAATAAAAAACACTCCTGTAATAACAGGAGAGTCTCAATATTATATTAAGG
>JBJKPH010000060.1:0-2987 GCA_046706585.1 Bacteroidales bacterium
CAGGTTCAGATCAGATTTTGGATTCATGAAGTGGATCGATTATAACGAATCACTCTTCAGAAAAATTGTAAAGGAGAGTGATCGCGGTGAAACAAATGCGGAAACTGTAATATCATGCTCCGATAATTCACCCGATGCTGTGGATATGGCAACCGGTAATTGTGACCGGGCAGGTCTGGGCAGGGTATTAAGGCCGAGGATCAGGGATTTTTTTACTGCCGATCCGGGATCGCTCCCTGCAACACTGGTACTTAATCCTCCATATGGTGAAAGGATGAAGGAGAACGACCTTGCAGAATTATACGGAAATATAGGGTCTGCACTGAAGCATAGGTATGCCGGATGTGAGGCATGGATCATTACATCAAATTTCGAGGCCCTCAAAAATGTGGGGCTTAAGCCATCTGTAAAACATATACTTTATAATGGTGCACTTGAGTGCCGGCTTGTAAAATATGAACTATACCAGGGCAGCCATAAAAGGGGTTAAAAGGTATTATTCTCTAATTGCAGCAGCCGAATATTTTTTGGACATTAGAATTTTTTTATATTTGTTATCTGAAACTTATAGCCTAAGTCAAAAAGAAGCCGATGAGCTTTAGCGTTGAGAATTTTTTCAAGGGGTTGCTAACCAATGACGTTATCTTCTCATACAAGGGTGATATCAGCTCCGAAATAATTAACCATATCCTTGATACTGTTGAAAAGAAGACAGTTGAGATTGACAATGCGTCAAAAATAAGGAAAAAGGTTTACAACGTGCTTGTTGAAAGTCTTCAGAACCTCTACCATCATGTTGATTCGGTACCTGCTGATTTCCCTGAGCAGGATGCCAGGCGATTCGGGGTTATTGTAATCAGGAGAAATGATGAGGGATACTTGATAACTGCAGGGAACTTTATTACAGGTGAAAAGATAGTGAAGCTCAGGGAGAAGATCGAAAAGATAAATAATTCGTCACCTGAAGAGATCAAGGAACTCTATAAGTTCATCCTTCACCACCAGAAGATATCAGACAAGGGCGGGGGAGGACTCGGACTGGTTGACATAGCACGCAAGACAGGAAACAAGCTCAATTACGAGTTTTCGGAATATAACGACAGATATTCGTTCTTTACGTTGAATATTAAAATAGATGCGATAACTGAAGATTAATTAATATTTTAAAATTTATAGACCATGGAACCGATCATTATTGAAGGAACACCAAAGACCCCAACGGTCAGATTTGATTCTAACGAAGGAATATTCAAGCTTGAGGGAAGATCAATTCCTGAAAACTCAGTTGAATTATACAAACCTCTGGTCGATTGGCTCGAGAGTTACAAGGATAGTCCTTTGCCCAAAACTGTGGTTGAGGTAAAACTTGAGTACTTTAATACCAGTTCATCAAAATGCATTCTGGATGTCTTTAAGAAGCTGGAAACAATCCACAAGGCGAAGAATGAGGTTGAGATAAAATGGTATTATGAGGAAGATGATGAAGATATGCTGGAAGCGGGCGAAGATTATGAATCAATAATCAGGGTACCTTTCCAGATGATAGAGATTGTTGAATATCCTCTTCTTCATCAATTAGATCGGTTTATAAATAACTTTATAAAAAGGGTGTCTCTTCAGATGAGGAGACACCCTTTTTTTGCCCTGTTTATTTAAATAATATTATTCTTTTGATGCTTTTCTTCCTTCGGCAAGCTCTTCAGTTGCATCAAGCAGTCTTTTCAGAAGCCTGAAATACAGAACTATATATGAAAGTACTGACATGAACCATATCACACCGATATTTACCCAGAAGGTGTCGTAGTACCTCCCGAAAAACTGTTTTCGGGGTGCATAGAAATGTGCTTTCAGAAATCTGGATTCGGGATCAACGAATATCGGGTAGAGTTTCTGCTGTAACCTGCCCTTGAATTCTATAGACCAGTTGGCCTCCTTGGAGTTTTTGACTAACTCCTCCAACTGATTATTGTAGTACCTCTCTTTTAATCTCTGGAACGCCTCTGGATCGGCGTTTGTAGCTTTTGTAACCAACTCATCCTTCTTGCTGTTAGCATCATTGTACAGGCGTTTGTAAAGCGTGTTCATTTTATCGATATAGGTCATTGCAGCCACCAGATCATCATATGTTACCTTCTGGGGGACAAGATCCGCGAGGGACCCGTATTCAATATTGGGGACATCCTTCATTTGCTTTCCTATCTCATTCCGTACAAGAGTGAGATCATTAACAAAGTCATCGTCGCGTATATTTTTCTCAACGTCGTTCTCGAGCCTTTCGATCTTGGCTTTCATGTCAGTATACCAGTAATTCTTCTTGAAATTGGCAATGCTCATGGTTTTCTCATACGGGTAGAAATCCTTTTCAAAGGCATTATCCTTGAACTGCTTTACGGCAAGAGCTTCATATCCCCACCTGGCTACTATTACTTCCCCGTAGATCGGGATCTTTGAGGGTGAACTAATATTGGGATTGAGTTTTTCGAATTTAACTATTATACCACTGAGAATGATCTGTGGTATAACAAGGAACGGTATAAGAATATATATTGTAACAACTGCCTTGAAGCTGTCGGAGATCACCAGCCCTAGCAGGTTTGATGCAGCCCAGCATGAAAAGAGTACCATCCAGTACTGGAACATCATACCATGTATTCCGGTGATAAGATTCCCTACCAGTACAAACGAAAATGCCTGAATGGCACTTATTACCAGCTGGACTATCACTTTTGACGAAAGATAGCTGTTCCAGCTAAGGTTCAGGAATGCCTCCCTTTTAAGTATCTTCCTGTCCTTTATTATCTCTTCAGCGCTTACGGTAAGGCCCATGAAAATGGCAACAATAACCGACATGAACAGGTATACCGGCAGGTTGTCGTTATTCAGAAGGGTATATCTCGGGTTCGAAGCACTTTCGTCGAAATACCTTATGAGGAATGCCAGGAAGAAAGCCAGTAATGGTGCCTCCAGAAGAGTTATCAGGAGATACT
>JBJKPH010000061.1:0-16317 GCA_046706585.1 Bacteroidales bacterium
ATCCTGGGGGACTACCCAACGAACTTAGAATTGAGGATCTAGCAAAAAAGCACCTCTCAGTTCCAGTGAACCCCTTCTTAGCCAGACCCTTTTACTTGGCAGGTTATATCAATCAACTGGGTTACGGTACTAGAAACGTTGTTAAATGGTGTCGTGAGGCAGGACTTCCTGATCCCAAGTTCGACTCAACGGAAAACAATTTTAAGGTCACTATCTGGAGAAATTGGTACACAGATGATAGAATTAAAACTTTAAATCTTAATAAGAGACAAATTAAGATTATCGATCACCTTAAATCGAACCTTTTCATAACCAATAGTGAATATCAAAAACTAAATAAGGTTTCGCGTGCAACATCCAAACGTGATCTTGATGAAATGGTGAAATTAGGGCTTCTTAAGCTAGAAGGAGCTGGACGATCTGCCCACTACAGACTATCTGGGAATAGGCTCATTAATGGCTCAATTGGCTCTTAATGAATTCAACGATTTAAATGGCTCATAAATGGCTCAATTGGCTCACTAACTGTAGTCAAGCTAGATAGGATTAGCAATTATTAAATTAAAAGAAACACTTAGGAATCGTTGATATGAAAGAACATAGCATAATATGAGAGTATCTGCTATTATTATTCATGTCATCTGTCATGAAATATCACCATCTATGTAATTTTCATCAAAACTACACTCGTATTTCCCTTAAACTAAAGATATAGTTAGTCAATATCAATAACACTATATCCTAGACAGAGAAATATATCATGGAAAATATCTGAAATGCATTAATATTTGATCATTTTCCGCACCTATAGCCGCACCTATAAATAATTAAACGCCCATATATAATTAATATATAGGCGTTTATTGATAATTGATTGTAGCCCCGACAGGAATCGAACCTGTATCTACGGTTTAGGAAACCGCTATTCTATCCGTTGAACTACGGGGCCAGTTTTTTCAAGAACTCTTTTCCACTTCCTCCCTTAAGATACTTCTCCCTTTTTCTTGCATGATCTCTTCCTTTAACTTCTTCAGAATAGATCAATTTCCATGGTCGGTACCCCTTGGTCGATCGTGTTCGTCCTTGATTGTGCCATTTTATGCGCCGGTAAAGATTCTCGGTAAAACCAACGTAGATCCTTCCGTCTTTCTCACTTCTTATGGCATATACTATATAAAGAACTTCTCTCATAATTCAATCCGCTATTCCCTGCCTGCCGGCAGGCAGGTATCCGTTGAACTACGGGGCCGGCTATAGTGGCGCAAAAATAATGTAATTTTTAATTTATTACAAGATGGATAAATTGAATCTCAATTGCGCCCGTAATCATTTCACTCATTACACCATGCTCCACGCCCCTTGCCCATATATAAACCTTTTTTATATCTTGTAGTTCCAAAATGCAGAACCAAACATACCATATTATGAAAAAGAATCTAATAACGATCATGGCATTCCAGTTGGCAATGCTTATGACAATGCCGTTATCAAATGCACAGGGAAGAAAAAAGGCTGATCAACCGACCGGCACACCCGACCCGCTTGCTGATGTTTCGCTCGGAACATTCAGATTCAGGAGCATCGGACCTGCCCTGACATCGGGAAGGATAGCCGACATAGCCGTCAACCCGGCCAATCACAGCGAATTCTATGTTGCTGCAGCTGCCGGCGGTGTCTGGAAGACAACTAATGCCGGGGTTACTTTTGACCCGGTTTTTGAGAATGAAGGATCATATTCAATCGGGTGCGTAACCATCGATCCTGCCAACTCAAATGTTATCTGGGTAGGAACGGGTGAAAATAATAACCAGAGGAGCGTATCATATGGAGACGGTGTATACAAAAGCATCGACGGGGGAAAAAGCTGGACCAATATGGGACTGAAAAATTCGGAGCATATCGGTATGATAAAAGTGGACCCCCGCAACAGCGATGTAGTATATGTCGCAGCTTATGGTCCGCTGTGGAGCCCCGGCGGCGACAGGGGATTATACAAGACTACTGACGGAGGAAAGACATGGGAAAACATTTTGAGCATAAGTGAGAATACCGGTGTCAATGAGATACATCTCGACCCACGTAACCCTGATGTGTTGTATGCAACAGCACACCAGCGAAGGAGAAGGCAATGGACATACCTTGGCGGGGGCCCTGAATCAGGAATATATAAATCAACTGATGCCGGTAAAAGCTGGGAGAAGATTAACAGGGGATTGCCCGGTGGCGATAAGGGCAGGATAGGAATGGCCATCTCACCAGTCAATCCTGAAATTATTTATGCTACTGTGGAAGCAGGAAACAGACAGGGTGGATTTTACAGAAGTACCGACAGGGGAGCCTCATGGGAAAAGAGAAGCTCAACGGTTTCGTCAGGTAATTATTACCAGGAAGTTGTTGCCGATCCCGTCGAAGAAAACAGGGTATACCTCCTCGACACATACACTATGGTATCTAACGACGGCGGAAAAACATTTGCTGTCAGGGGCGAAAAGAGCAAGCACTACGATGACCATACACTATGGATCGATCCGGATAATAATAACCATGTAATGGAAGGTTCCGACGGTGGTGTATATGAATCGTTTGACAATGAGAACTGGAGGATGTTCACCAACCTTCCCGTAACACAGTTCTACAAGGTGAGTGTCGATAATGCATTCCCGTTCTATAATATCATGGGCGGAACACAGGATAACTACAGCCTGGTCGGACCATCACAGACTCTCAGCGAACATGGAATTGTAAGCTCCGACTGGATCGTTACTGTTACCGGTGACGGTTTTGAATCGGTCCCCGATCCTGAGGACCCCAATATTGTATATGCCCAGAGCCAGAACGGTGGAATTATGAGGATAGACAAAAAGAGCGGTGAAGGTGTTGATATACAGCCCAAGCCCCGCAAGGGTGAAAAAGAGTATAACTTTAACTGGGACGCCCCGGTTATGGTGAGCCCTCACAACCATATGACGATCTATTTTGGAGGTAACAAGCTCTTTAAAAGTACTGACCGGGGAGACTCATGGGAAGTTATCAGCGGCGAACTCGATCAGGATATCGATCGTAACCTTCTGCCGGTGATGGGTAAGGTATGGCCGATGGACGCTGTTGCCAAAAACGGATCAACATCGAGGTACGGGGCATGCGTCTCCCTTGATGAGTCAAGACTGGTTGAAGGACTTATCTATGCAGGTACCGACGACGGGCAGATCAATATTACGGAAGACGGCGGAAAAACCTGGAGGAAGATCAATTCATTCCCCGGAGTCCCGAAAAATACCTATGTATACGATCTTATTGCCGATAAACATGATTCAAACGTTGTTTATGCAGCCTTCAATAACCATAAATCAGGTGATTTCAGGCCTTATGTATACAAGAGCAGCGACCGGGGACGAACATGGGTAAATATCAGCGGGAACCTGCCGGAGGGAGCAGTCTATGCTCTCGAGCAGGACCATGTAAAAGCTTCGATCCTTTTTGCAGGCACCGAGTACGGAGTCTTTGTAACACTCGACGGAGGTGGTCACTGGACAAAACTGAGAGCAGGCCTTCCGACAATTAATGTACGCGACCTGGCCATTCAGGAAAGGGAAAACGACCTGGTGGCAGCCAGTTTCGGAAGAGGTTTCTATATTTTGGACAACTATGCACCACTGAGGGAGATATCTTCCGCCACCATGGCTAATGACGGCTATCTCTTTAAGATAAAAGATGCATATATGTTCAATACATGGAGGCCACTTGGTGGACTGGGTAGTGTTGAGAAAGGATTTCAGGGTGAAGATTACTTCAGTGCACCCAATCCCGACAGAGGAGTGGAGTTCACTTACTGGATGAAGGATACTCCTTCAAGCCTGAGGGATGAAAGGATGAAAAAGGAAAAAGAAGAATTCAGAAAAGGCGATCCCATACCCTACCCAACACTCGAAGAGTATAAGGCCGAGAATACCGAACCTGTTTCATACCTGATATTCACAATTGCCGATCAGGAGGGAAATTTCATCCGCGAACTGAGATCTCCCGTTCGCAAGGGTATCAACAAAATAACATGGGACATGAAATATCCTGCAGCCAGTTCGGTATCTGACCTCCAGGCAACTCTCACTTCAGGCCTGCCTTCATCGGACGTATTCGTGCTGCCCGGGAAATACCAGGTTAAGCTATCGGCAAATATAAAAGGCACTATTACCGATCTTGCTGGCCCTGTTGATTTTGAGCTCAGGGAACTTGACAACAGGACCATTCCGGCAGCCGACAGGGCGGAAATGACTGCCTTTAAACTCAAGGCGGTCGAGCTTGATAACGCAGTAAGAGCAGTTACCCAATCGCTTGGCGAACTCCGCACCAGATTGCCATTGTTCAGGGCAGCTACCAAAGGGTTGCAGGCAAATGTGGCAGTTGAAGTAAACAAAGACATCGACAAACTTGAAGCCGGGCTGACGGAAGCTGATATCAGTCTTAACGGAGATCGTGATTACAGGACTCTTGACCTGGATGGAACCTATTCGTTACGCTCAAGGGCTGGCGCGGCAATCAGGGATATATCCGGCTCTACTTCAAACATACCGGGAACTTCAAAGATGAACTATGATATTGCAGCATCTGAGTTTGAGCCTCTGCTTGAAAAAGTAAGATCACTGGTCACCGAATTTGATAACATGGAAAGTAAACTGAAACAGATGGGTGCTCCATTGCTACCAGGAGAATTACCCGATTTCAGTAAGAAATAAATGATCAGCTTTCACCGGTCTTCTGCCATTCATCATGGCCAAAACTATCGGTGAGAATGGTCAGTATCTCATTCGCGGTGGATTCAACGGGCCTGTTTGAAATATTCATGACCTTGAATCCGCCGCGTTTGAATATAAGATTGGCGTAATCGAGTTCCTGCCTTATCTTACGCGGATTGATATAATCATCATCTTCCGACAGACCAAGAAGCTTAACCCTGTTGGTCCTCTGTGCGATCAGGTAATGAGTGGTGGTTGTCAGACCAAAAACCCTGCGTGAATCAACCATAAAAAGTGTGTCGGGTGGCTTGATCCCCGGGACAAGCGGTACGTTGGCCACTTTCCAACCGAACATACCCATATATATACTCAGGGGTGTTTTCCCGGTACGAGACACACCTGTCAGAACAATATCAGCGCTTGTTATCTTTTCGGGATTCATACCGTCATCATGCTTCATTGTAAACTCAATGGCTTCAACCCTCCTGAAATACTCGATGTTGCGAAGCCTGTACAATCCGGGTTTACTGATCGGTTCACGCTGAAGCAATCTTGAAACATGATCAGACAATCCACCAACAAGGTCATAATGCTGCACTTCCTCCTTATCACAAACAGCCACCAGCATTTCCCTGATAAGCGGGTCAACCATTGTATGAACAATTACTCCCCCCGACTCTTTTGCCCTGAGTACTGAGTTAATGATATTCTCCATTGAATGAACATCAGGGATCAGGATCACCGGTATCCTGTTATCGGGGAACTGGATAAGGACTGATTGAACTACAGTGTTCCCAGCCATTCCTTTGCCTCCGGAAACAACATATATGGGCGGTATGTCGTTTCGATCCAGATTATTATTTTCTTCAGCCATAATTCAAAAATAATTAAATTTTTGTTCTTCATGTGTCGCAGAACCTGTTCCTGTATACAATTTCTTTGATTGAAACTATTAACTTTAGTGATCATTTAAATATTTACCTGACATGAAAAAATTTGCACCCTTTCTCTTTTTGCTGATAATAGCAGCATTTAACACTATCTCAACATCTGCTCAGGATGATATCCTCTGGGGAGACAGGCTCCCTGAAAACTGGACCGGGACCTGGCCTGATAATATGAGAACTTCATGCGAGAAGTCAGGCTTTACTACTACTGCCGACACCAGGGATATTCAGGATTTCTTTGTTATGCTGCAGATGAACAGCGGAAATGTATCCTTTTTTGATATGTTCACCAGCGACCTCGGAAGGAATTGCCCAGTAGCTGTTCTGGCTGATCCCGTAATTAATTCAGCCCGCGAAGCAAAGATGTCAGGTAAAACGATCATTTACCTGCAGGGAGGGATACATCCAAGTGAAAGCGAGGGAAAGGAAGCCCTCCTTATGTTATGCCGTGATATTCTTTTCGGGCAGAAAAAATACCTTCTCGACAGCCTTATCATTATGGTTTGCCCCAACTTCAATATCGATGGTAATGAAACAAGGACAATAGCACGGTCGATACCAATACTGTCGGGTACTCGTGAAAATGCCAAAAAGTATGATGTAAACAGGGATGCCATTAAGGTTGAGACAACAAATATGCAGGGCGCATATACACGGCTGTTCAATACATGGGATCCAATAATTATATATGATACACACAGAATGGGTAATGTAAGGCATGGTTACCCGATCGTATATGCAGGATCAAACGTGGCTACCGCAACCCAGGGACCACGTGATTATGTTACCTATAAGATATTTCCCGAACTTACAAAGGGAGCCCGGAAAGACGGAAGAATAGAAGTATTCTATCACTGTGGTATAAGCCGTGGCTGGCCCCCTGCCGAATTTACACACGATAATGCCATCTGGTCAACTGAGGCAAAATTCATGGTAAGCGGTTATGGCCTGCGAAACAGGATGGGTATACTTGTGGAAACTGCCGGCTATAATTCATACGAGAAAATGGTTTATGTTCAGTATGCCCTTGCAGATGAGTTCCTTAAATATTGCTATAATCACGGCAGTGAGATGAAGGAGGAGTGTGACAAGGCCGACAGGGAAGTGGTGGAAAATATTGAAAAAAATGCCTCATCCGGGAAACTTATGAACTGGGTGGAAGGGAAATATGTCTCGGAGGGTAAATTCGATATCCTTGGATACAAGGAAATACCTTACGAAAATATTCCCGGAACAGGCTTGAGAAGAGCCGACCCCGAAGTGATAGCCAGACCGCCCGAAGTTATACATAACGTTGACCTGATCACAAAACCCGTTGGTACAAAAGAAGCAATGGTGCCTGCAGGATACATCATTCCTGCAGATCTTGGTTTCATTGCTGAGAAACTCAGGATCCTGGGCCTGAAGGTTGAAGAACTTAAAGAACCGGTGATCGCATCGGGTGACCAGTTTGTGATCTCAGCCTTAACACATGAGAGAAGCGCCGGCTATAATATGAGCCGGCTTGAAGGCGAATTCAAGAGGATAAACAGCAGGGAGTTTCCTGCCGGATCATTTATTCTTGATATGAAACAACCTCTGGCAAATGTGGCATTTTATGCCCTTGAACCGGAAGTCGGCGATGGCTTCCTCGGATGGAATCTCCTTGATGAATATCTTACCGATGAAGGTGTCGGTGATAAACCGGTTGTTTATCCATTCTTTAAATACCTTATACTGAAAAATAAGTAAGAAAATAACATCCATAGGATTATCAGACAGACTGAATACTCAACAATGAGAATTCATTGCCGGGAATTTGATTTTACATTGTGCTTCCCCGGATGTATTTGTTTCGGAGACAACAATATGGGTTCTGGCATTAACCGGTCTGCCGGAATTACAGAGCTTCAATCCCCCAACCGGCAAATTGCACGGCTGCAAGTCTTAAAGGCTTCAGCCATTTGCATTTATAAATATTTATACCACTGACCAAACTTGATGCCTGCAGGTATGATAATCAGGAATTATGATGTATATTGAGTAAAATTGAATAAATACATCTTATGAAACATAGTTTTTACCGAAGATTGTCAAACTTCTTCAGAACAACACTGATCGGAGGTCTTCTGGCAGTTTTACCACTGGCCCTGATCGTTATCTTCTTCAGGTGGATAATCGGTATAATTACAAATTTCCTGAGACCGGTAGTTGAATTGATTGAAGTAAGCAACGACCTGCAAAAGGTGATCCTCTATTTTCTGGCAATAATAGCTCTCCTTGCTCTGTTCTTTTTTATCGGACTGATAATAAAGACAAGAATTGGCAGGTTCATCAACGAAGTGCTGGAACAGAAATATCTGATGAGGATTCCGGGTTATAAGATAGCCCGGGACACAGTACTTAACTTTTCAGGTAAGAACAGGTCCTTTTTCAAGGAGGTAGTCCTGGTTGACGTATTCAATTCAGGAACACTGATGACAGGATTTATTACTGATGAACATGGAGCTTTCTATACGATATTTGTCCCCACAGGCCCCAATCCGACTTCCGGTAATATTTACCACATAAACAAGGACAGAGTAACACTCACCAGCGCATCCATTGATATGGGAATGAAATCGATAATTGCGTGCGGAGCCGGTTCAACTGATATATTTGAGAGCCGTATAGACGGGGAAATCAAACAAAAGGGCCCGACGAAGTAATGCCTATACTTCTATTTCACACCATCTTCGCAGCCGACTGAACATAGCAGTTATTATGCCTCAGACAGCCAGGGTATTGAGAATTTCAGAATGAATTATCAAAATCATCCGATAAAAATCATCCTTAACCATACAAATTGATAATTAATTCGTAATATGTATTCTGTTTAATCATAACCTATGTACTAAATGAGAAACAATCCAACAAAAACAACTGTAAGCAGGGCTGTTTTTTTATTGCTGGTAACAGTGATAAGCCTGTCGCTGAAGGCCCAGAAAGTCCCGGTATCATTCGACAAATACCATGGCTTCAACGGGACAGTCGAATATCTGAAAAAAGTATCGGCAGCCTATCCCGATCTGACAGAACTGATGGAAATAGGCAAGAGCAATATGGGAAGACCTGTATATGTGCTCGTTATCTCAAACATGAAAACAGGTGAAAATATCGACCGGTATATCACCCTGAGGAACGAGAGAAAAGAAGGTGTGGATAATGTCATGCCTTTAAAATCACACCAGGGGAAACCGGGTCAGTTCATTGGCGGAGCAACACATGGAAACGAATATACCGGTACCGAAGTTTGTATATATATCATTGACAAATTGTTAACTGGATATTCCAACGATGAGAATATCAGGAAGCTCGTCGACACAAAGGCATTCTATATCTGCCCAATGATAAATCCCGATGGTGTCTACAACAGTGTTGAGAAAGGGATAGCCCAGCGCTATAATTCAGAGTTGAAGGATGATGATAATGATGGAAAAATTAACGAAGACGGTCCCGATGACCTTGATGGAGACGGATTTATTACATCTTTCAGATACATGGATTCAAATGGGAATTATGTCATCGATGATGTGGATCCCAGACTGATGGTACGCCTTCAGCCTGGTGAAAAGACTAATAAGCAGAGGTATAGCGTGATAACCGAAGACCGGGACAACGACGGGGATGGGAAAAGAGGAGAAGATCCGGAAGGCGGAATCGACCTGAACAGGAATTTCCCGGAAGGATGGTGGAATGAAAACGGATTTGCAGGCGGCTCGGGTGAATATCCTACTTCTGCCCCGGAAACCCACGCGTTAGCCGAGTTTTTTACAAATTACAGGAATATATTAATGGCCCAGCTCTTTCATACTTCCGGAGGATTTACCTACAGACCAACGGGAACTGTTCCACAAACATCGCTTGATCCGAAGGATATCGCAGTGTATGATTTCATCATGGGTAAAAAATACCTTGAAATACTCGGACAGGATGTGCCACCGGCATGGCTCGATCCGGCCAATATTAGCAAATACAAAAAAGAGATAGCAGAGAGTGATGCCGATAAGTATTCAAAAATGAGAGGTTATGAATTCCCCCGGTGGTGGAAGGTGAGCTATAACGAAAAAGAGGATAAAAGGTATGGATATGGTATGGCAGCCGACTGGCTCTACCTGCAGGAGGGTATATACTCTCTGACTACCGAACTGTGGGATCCTGAATACGATATACCAGGATTTCCCGGGCACGAAGGAGAGAACTCAGCAATACAGCAGCAGCGTGACCTGCTGAAATACCAGGATGAAAAATATGGTGGAGCTCTTTTCGCAGACTGGAAGCCATACAACCATCCTGACCTGGGAGAAGGTGAAACAGGAGGATGGAAATCACAGTTTGCACGCAACAACGCCTTCCCCGGCGAGCCTCTCGAAAATGTTTGCGAAAAACACTGGCAGTTCGAACTTTTCAGGGCAGGATTATTGCCTGAATTAGATATCACCGACGTTAGTGCAAAAGTTCTTTACAGTGGCGGAGCCAAAGAGGCTTCAGCTGAAAACGCCGAAGGAAAAGCGGTGATCACTGCCGGGAAAGCCATCGGCAAGCAAACAGTTATTGAAGTGACGGCTACAATTGTAAATAACGGACCGTTACCCACACACGTCGCAAGAGGTTCTTCCCTGCCCGGAAACAGGCAGGACGTTGCATGGCTGATAACAGAAAATGGAAAGATCGAATACCTTGAAGGTTCGGCATGGACTTCCCTGGGGGTCCTTGATGGCAAAATGGCTATCCCGGGCTCACGCAGGAACAATAATAGTTCAAAGGTAAAATGGATTGTGGCAGTAACTGATAATGCCCCGCTAAAACTAATTGTTTCATCCCAGAAGGGTGGAACAGTTGTCAGGGATATCAATTATTAAAAAGGAGGGCAAAAAATGAAATCATTAAAACCATATATAAGATTTTTCCTGGTACTCTTAATAATCACTCTATCAGTTTCCGCATCAATGGGACAGGTAAAGATCCAGGAAAGTGCAGGAGGTGAACATGGCGAACTCGATTTTGTAGTAAACTGGAAAAGATATTACACCTATGACGAGTGGTCTGAACTTATCAAAAATATGCAGAAAAGATACCCGTCACTCTCAACTATCGAATCAATAGGAAAAAGCTGCATGGGAAGAGATCAGTGGCTGCTGACAATTACAAATCCTAAAACAGGCAGCGACACTGAAAAGACTGCAATGTGGGTCGACGGGGCAATTCATGGGAACGAGGTTAATGGCATTACCTGCTCCCTCTACCTGGCCTGGTATCTTCTTACTCGTTATGATTATGACCCTTTTGTACATGATCTGGTTGATAACCACACCTTTTATATTCTCCCGGGATTAAATGTGGATGCCAATAACAGTTATGTTGAGTTCCCGAATACTGCGAATAATCCGCGTGAACCCTACAGGCCTGAGGATAATGATGGTGACGGACTGTTCGATGAAGATCAGACTGAAGATGTTGATGGCGACGGCCAGCTATCAAACATGTACAGGGAAGACAAAGACGGCACACTCAGGCTTTCTGCTGATGGCCGGCGATTTGTACAGGCCGAAGAAGGGTTCGAAGGCAGAAAATTCACTTTCATTGGTGGCGAAGGATATGACAACGATGGCGACGGCAGACTCAATGAAGATGACCTTGGTGGACCTGACCCAAACCGTACCTTTCCATATGGATGGAGTCTCGAAGCAGGCAACCCGTATCCTATGTCTGAGCCGGAAACAAGAAATGTTTTTGAATGGCAACTGAAGCACCCAAATATTTTTGCCTCGTTCCATTACCATAATACAGGCAGGCTGATAATGTTCCAGGCACCCCCCCCCTCGGGAAATGTTTCGCAGCAACAACAACAACAAATGACCCAGCAGACAGAGGAACGTCTTGCAGAAATGAGAAAGACCAACAAATATGCTCAGTTATTTTCCCGCAGGGTTGACCCTGTATATCAACAAGATATGGATGTGCAGACAAGTATCGTCAGCGAGGGTGCTTATATTCTGAAAAATTAAACGGCGGTGATCGGCGGACTGGCAGGGCAGGCACATGCTGCCACATATTATATGCTGGGAGCCTACTCATATCTTATTGAACTATGGGGCTCGCCGGTAAGTATGGCCGACATTAATAATGACGGAGCAGTCTCGGATGAAGAATATATGAAATGGATCGACCTGGACCTTACAGGCGACGGATGGATCAATCCGCATAAGTTTCAGCATCCCGACCTGGGAGAGATATGGATAGGCGGAACGGCCAAAAAGCATATGCAGAGAACACCCCCTTCCAGATTCATTGAAATGGAGGCAGATAAGAATATCCATTTTATCCTCTACTGTGTAAGTCAGTTCCCAAAGGTCGCGATTGATGAGATATCGGTAAAGGCCATAAGCAGCAATATCTACCAGGTGGATGTTACTGTCGGAAACGACAGGGTGTACCCCACAGCTTCAGACAGGGCGGTTCAGCTGAAAAGAAATATACCTGACAAGCTTGTTTTCAGGGGATCAGATAATGTAAAGCTTATCGAAACATCAGGTGAAGCTATTGGTGGCCAGCAGCGCGGGTTCGGAGGAGGCCGCAGAGGAGGATCACAACCTGAGTCACAGATGGCTGACGGAAATAATACAGAGTTCAGGCTCGAGGGGAAAAGCAAAAGAATAATACGTTATATTGTGGCTATGGATGGCAAAAAAGGCTGGGCTGAATTTGGTCTGACATCCAAAACAGGAGGTAACGACACCAAAAGGATAGAGCTGGTTGTTGAGTAGATAAAATTCGTGCACTGGTCGCGATTAGGAAATCACGACCATAACGGTTCTGTAGGAACTCACGACAATAACGGTTCTGTAGGAAATCACGACCATAACGGTTCTGTAGGACTGACGTCAATAACGGTTCTGTGGGAAATCACGACCATAACGGTTCTGTGGGAAATCACGACAATAACCGCAAAAGTTGGTTAATCCTCTCCATCAACAGCCATGGTACTGCGTGAATAGTTCAGTCCCATAGCTTCATATCTCTCCATGAGCCTTTTAACATTGTTGCTGAAGCGTTCCCAATTCCTGCTACCGGGATCGCTCCACAGCACCTCGGCAAGGGCTGCCATCCTGGGAAGCACCATATACTCGGCATGTGACGGTGTTGTAATATATTCAGTCCACAGGTTCGCCTGTGCGCCAAGGATATATCCTGACTCCTCTTCTGTCAAACCCCCGGGAACGGGATTGAAAGAGTATACTTTTTTCAGGGGTGTAAACCCGCCAATGGCTTTGGGTTCGGTTTCCGGATCGGCCTGGTAATGGTCGAAATAGCAATAGTCGCCCGGGCACATAACAACAAAATGACCTGAGCCTGCAGCCTGGCGTCCTCCTTCCATGCCTCTCCATGACATTACTGCAGCACCGGTTGCCAGACCGCCCTCAAGTATTTCATCCCAGCCGATAAGCCGCCTTCCATGGGACGATAGATATTTTTCTATCCGCTTAACAAAGTAGCTCTGTAATTCCGCCTCATCTTTCAGACCTTCGGATTTGATCCTGGCCTGGCAATCTGGACATTTCTTCCATTCCGTTTTATCCGCCTCATCACCACCGATATGAATATACTCTGAAGGAAACAGTTCCATTACTTCGTCAAGAATATTCTCTATAAATTCGAATGTTGCATCTTTCCCGGCACAATAAATGTCGGTAATAGGCCATACTCCGCCAGGAGGTACTGTAAATGGCCCTCCGGTACACGAATACTCAGGGTATGCCGCCAGGGCTGAACTCACATGTGCTGGCATTTCAATTTCAGGTACCACAGTAACAAATCTCTCTGCCGCATAACTGACAATCTCCCGGATCTGATCTTTTGTATAAAACCCTCCATAGGTTGCCTTCTCTCCCGGTTTCTGAGGATCCCTTGAGTTCCATGGCTGGTCTTCCCTGTCGACCCTCCATGCACCTGTTTCAGTAAGAAGAGGATATTTTTCGATCTCAATCCTCCACCCCTGATCATCGACAAGATGCCAGTGAAAAACATTCATTTTGTGCATTGCTATCAGGTCGATATATTCCTTAATAAAATCAATATCGAAGAAGTGTCTGCTTACATCCAGATGCATACCTCTCCATTTCAGCCGGGGATAGTCTTTTATTAATACAGCCGGCAATATCACACTCCCATCCGGTAAGGGCGGCAATAACTGCCTGAAAGTCTGAATACCATGGAAAAGACCTTCGGGTGTTCCAGCCCTGATAAGTATGCGTCCTGGAGTAATTTCCAGCAGGTATTCGCCATCCCTGTAACTGTTCCCGGGATCCAGCTCAAGGGTTATCCCTTTCTTACTACCCGTTTTGTTATCCGTCTTACAACTGTATCCTGTCCCTGATGAAATAGCCTCTTTGAGGAAGGGAACAAGAGAAATTATCTTCTCATCATCCGCTGCATGTATCCTGGCCCGTCCATCAAGACTAAAGCTTCCGTCACGATACTCTGTAAAAACAGGTTCGGGTATGACCTGAATAGTTTGTGCCTCCTTCTCCCCGGAACATCCGGAGGATAAAAGCACTATTCCCTGTATAAAACAAAAGGTCCGGAATGGTTTCATTGGTAAGATAATTAAATAAGGATAGTGCTAAATTTACTCTTTTCCCCAGTAAATGAAAATATTATTTATTATTTCACCTCCTTTGTCATCCGGTATCTGATAGTATCTTTGCAGTAATCCAGAAATAATTCCGGAAAACAGGAACACATGAATTAATCGATGAGTTCTTTTCGAAATAATTATTTACATAATCAATTTCTGAACTTATGGAGAACCTTTTAGGGATGACACTCGCAGATCTATCTGTCCCGGCTCTTGAGGCCGGACTGCCTCCATATGCTGCAAGGCAGATGGCAGAATGGCTTTATTCGAAAAATGTTCCTGACATAAATTCCATGACCAACATTTCAAAGAAAGGCAGGGAAAAACTGTCGGAAAGATATTTCATTGAAAGAAAAGCACCGGTTGCAGAACACCAGTCATCAGACGGAACAAAAAAATATCTTTTCATCGCAGGAGAAGGCAGATTCATAGAAGCAGCGTATATACCCGACCGTGAAAGAGCGACCCTGTGCCTCTCTTCTCAGGCAGGATGCAGGATGGGCTGTTTGTTCTGCATGACAGGTAAGCAGGGATTCCAGGGTAACCTGAGTCCCGGAGAGATTATCAACCAGATTGTCACTCTTCCTGAGAGGGAAAAGTTAACCAACATTGTTTATATGGGGATGGGCGAACCTCTGGACAATACTGATAACGTACTGAAATCTATCGAGATAATTACCTCATCATGGGGATTGGGAATGTCTCCGCGTAGGATAACGGTTTCAACGATCGGGATCATACCAGCCATGCGGCAATTCCTTGAAAAGAGTGATGCTCACCTGGCAGTAAGTATGCATTCTCCCTTTGAAGAAGAGAGAAAAATGCTTATGCCGGTTGAGAAAGTGTATCCCATAAAAGAGGTCCTAAAGACCATTCGCGAATATGATCTCGGGCGTCAGCGAAGGATCTCATTCGAATATATTATGTTCAGGGGCATTAATGATTCCGAAAGACACATAAAGGAACTAAAACGATTACTGAATGGTCTGAGATGCAGGATCAACCTTATACGGTTCCACGCCATCCCGGGAGTTTCATTAGAGAGTTCCGGCGATAAGACCATTGTCAGCTTCAGGGACGGTCTTACAGCCAGTGGTATTACCACTACGATCAGGGCTTCGAGGGGAGAAGACATTATGGCTGCATGCGGACTCCTTTCAACGAAAGAGATGGCAGGAAGGAATTCACGCAATACCTGATAATCAGATCTCTATATTTGACAGTTCCTTTGTAATTCTGAACTCATATTCCGGGTATTCGTAAACCGGCATCCTCGGCTCAGTCTCTCCAAGTGAATATCCCCAGATACTCTCATATTCCGATATGTTTTCACCCAGTTCTTCAAGCTGGCGCAGGTATTCGCCAATTGATTTTGATTCGATAATGATCACTTTCCCCATTTTCTTTATTATCGGGCTATGCACACGGTTGGGATCATGATCGAATTCAAGTATTCTGCGGCCATATCGTGTTATTCCAATAACCCTGTATGTCAGGCTTTTCCCAACCCCTGGCAGGTTCAGAACATTTCTGTCGGTCCCCAGGAAAGGAAGCCCGGTCTCAAGGCGTAATTCAGCTATGTTCTCGATCATATTGGCAGCATCATCCGGCAGTTCCCTTATCCTGTCATATATCTCCGGCGGTATCTTCCCTATTACTTTCTCTTCGATCTGTTCCTGAACAGCACGGGCGTTGGTGGCAAAATTGAAATTATTTTCCATATAGCCCTTAACTGTAAAAGTGTAATAGTTCAGTACACCTATATCATTAAGTGCCTGGCGTAGCTTGGTTGTGTGGCCCCGCCTTGAGGCAGCGGTTGAGAATACGAGTTGGTTTGTAACCGTCCAGCCGGCCGATATCAGTTTCCTCACCGCCTCTTTTGCTTCCGGGGTGATCTCCATTGGTGACTCGAAATGAGTCTGTATGAGAAATTGCCTGATCCCTGTCTTAGATGCTTTATTCTTGAATTCTGACAGTACTTTTA
>JBJKPH010000062.1:0-6487 GCA_046706585.1 Bacteroidales bacterium
AAGCCGGAACAGGAAATGTGCCCGACAAGGTTCTGTATTCATTTGACGACCACCAGGTAAGAATGCAGGATTTCGCCGCTTATATACGAAAAATGGGGTCGCATGCTCCGCGTACAGACTCTGTCAGGTTTATAAACGAACTTCTCGATATGAAAAGTTATGATGACCTGATAGCCTATGAAGATTCCAGACTTGAAGATAAATACCCCGAGTTCAGGTACCTGATGAATGAATTTCATGACGGTATTATGCTTTTTGAGATCTCTGACAGTATGGTTTGGAAAAGAGCCAATAACGATACTGTTGCTTTCAGGAAATATTATGACAGCAGGAAAGACGAGTTTATGCTTCCGGCAAGCATCACTGCTTCCATATATACAGTTAAAGGAAATATAACCAGGCGAAAGGCTAAGGAGATCGAAAACCTGATCAGGAAATACGGCAGGGGTTCATCCGACAGCCTGCTGATATCAGAAATTAACAGGTTGGGCTATAGGACATCAGTGTCAGATGGTACCTTTAACAGGGGCGACAACAAAATTATCGACAGGGTAAAATGGTCTAAAGGGATTGAACGTGTGGATAACCCTTCCGGCACGTCTTTTGTGAATATCAGCAGTGTAAGTGAAGCTCATCCTGAAGAATTCGGGGAAGTGAAAGGAAAACTCTCCTCCGATTGGATTGCCTATCTCGAAAAAATGTGGCTCCGGCAATTAAGGGAAAAATATCCCGTTATTGTAAACAAACAGGTTTTAAATGAACTAAAACAGAAATATTATTAATGAAAAACCACCTGTTATTAGTTATTGCAGCATCGGTACTCCTGTCATGTACCGGGAATAATCATTCAATTAACCGCCAGGTAGTAGCCAGGGTTGGTGAAAAATACCTTTACCTCGATGAGATACCCTCCCTTTATAACAACCCTATCAGCCCCGAAGACAGCATAAGCATTGTTAAAAACTATATTGACAGGTGGGTAAAGAAAGAACTTATACTGTCGCGTGCCGAAATAAACCTTTCTCCAGATTATATCACCGAGATAGATAAAAAACTGGAAGATACCAGGGCAAACCTGATGATATTCCAGTATGAACAGCAAATGATGCTGCAGAGAATGGATACTATCGTACACGAACAGGATATACAGGACTACTACGAAAAGAATATTGAAAGATTCAACCTGTCGGCTTCGCTTGTTAAGGCAGTATTCCTGAAAGTTCCTGTCGAAGCCCCGAATATCGACCGTGTGAGAGCATGGTACAGATCAAATGAACAGAAGGATATACAGGACCTCGAAAGCTATTGTTACCAGTTTGCTGATAAGTATGACGATTTCGGGGAAGACTGGATCAGTATTACCGTATTGCAGAGTGAACTGCCAGATGATATAGGTGATCCCGAGAGATTCCTGAGAAACAATAATCACTTCGAAACATCAGATTCACTCTATCACTACTTCGTAAATATCAGAGACTACAGGCTGAAAGGAACGATCGCTCCCATAGAGTATGTCTCGGCTGATATACGAAATGTCATACTGAATAACAGGAAACTTGAATTTATACAGGAACTGGAGAACGGAATATATAATGAGGCCCTTAAGGGAGGTTCTTTCAGGATATTTTGATAGACGAAACAAATATCCCGCGTAGCTGGAATAAAAGTAGAAAGTAGAAAGTAATAAGGAATATGAAAAGAATTAAAGGGATACTATCATCTGTTGTACTGATAGTTATGGCAACAGCTAATTCATACCCGCAACAGGTTGTGGATGAGGTATCGGCAGTCGTAGGCGATGAAAAAATACTTCTCTCTGATGTCGAAGGAATGGTAATGTCACAGAGGCAAATGGGTGACCGGACACCAATTGATAAATTGAGATGCCAAATATTTGAAGACCTTCTCGTGCAGAAACTTTTCCTTGATCAGGCAAGGATCGACAGTATTGAAGTAAGCGACGACGATGTTGAAAGGTACCTTGATTCGAGGCTAAATGCATTTATCGTTAATGCCGGGTCTGAAGAAAACCTTGAGCAGTATTACAAGAAAAGTATGATCGAGATAAAAAGGGACCTGAGGGTAATGATAAAAAACCAGCTCCTTACCCAGAAGATGCAGGAAGAGATCGCAAGCGATATCAAGATAACACCCCTGGAGATACGTAAATTCTATAACAGCCTGCCTCCCGACAGCCTGCCGCTGATCCCGGCACAGGTTGAGATAAGCATAATTCAGATAGACCCTCCTAACATTGAGGCCAACAAACTGGAAGTGAGACAGAAATTACTTGACCTGAGAAGAAGGATCATCCAGGGAGAAAGTTTTAAAGCCCTGGCTGTTCTCTATTCAGAGGATGCTTCAACAGCACCCAAGGGTGGAGAAGTAGGTTATCAGCCCAGGGAAGGTCTCGATAAGGCATATGCCGATGAAGCGTTCAGCCTCACTCCGAATACTGTTTCAAAAGTTGTTGAGTCGCAATACGGATTCCATATCATCGAACTTATTGATCGTAAAGGAGATATGGTAAATACCCGCCATATACTAATGAAGCCGAAAGTTAATGCCGAAGATACGCAGATTGCAATTAACAGGATAGACAGTATTGCAGACCTGGTAAGAAACGACAGCATGACCTTCGAAAAAGCGGCAATGATGTTCTCAACGCATAAAGACAGCCGTATGAATGGTGGCAAATACGTGACTCCCGACTCAAGGGAGGAGCTTATAAATATCGAAGACCTGCCTCCGGAGATGTATATTATGGTAAGAAACCTGAAAGTCGGGGAGATCACCAATGGCATAAAAATGACAGATGAAAAAGGGAACGAAGTATTCAGGGTGATAAGGCTTGATAAAAGAACTGAACCCCACAGGGCAAACCTGAAGGATGATTTCAATTTTCTCCAGGAGATGGCCCTGGATAATAAGCGGGCAGGGGTCTACCAGCAATGGATCGAAGACAAGATGCAGGTTACATACATCAAGATCAGCGACACATTCAAAACATGTAAGTTCGCCAATGACGGATGGCTAAAATAAAGATAAACTGGCTTACTCTCCTTCTTTTCCTCTTTTTCCGGATATCGTTGCCGGCCCTTCAGGGCCAGGAAAAACAAAGCGGTACGAAAAAGAAGGTTGAGATACTCCATTCCGACCTTATGACATTCCAGGGGGATCTGCGAAGACTCCTCTTCAATGTAAGTCTGAAACATAACGATACATACATGACATGCGACAGTGCCTATTATTATGATAGTCGCGAACTTGTGAATGCATGGGGCAATATTCATATTTCAAGGGGCGATACCCTCGATATTTACGGCGACTATCTTATTTATGATTCAGGCAATGAAACAGCCGAGCTTACAGGTCGTGAAGTAATAATGATAAACAAGGATACACGCCTTAATACCGACCATATCTTCTATGATATGGTAAAGGATGAAGCCAGTTATAATACCGGCGGAAGGATCGAGAACGAAGACAATGTACTGACAAGTATCTCAGGAATATATTATACCAAAGAGGAATTACTACATTTCAAAGACAGCGTGAAACTGGTAAACCCCGATTATGTGATGAATGCCGACACACTGATCTACAATACCGAAACGGAGGTAGCCTGGTTCCATGGGCCTGCAACTATACAAGGCGACAGCCTTAATATTAAGTGTAGTAAAGGATGGTACGATACAAAAAATGAGAAAGCAGTGCTCGAGAAGGATGCTATGGTTGATAATCTTATACAGGTTATCTCAGCTGACTCAATATATTATGAAACAGAAAACGGTTACGGTACAGCACATTACAATGTAACTATATCTGACCGGGAAAGGGACATAATTTTGAAAGGGAACAATTCGTGGTATTACAAAGATCCCGAAAGGTTCATGATGACAGATTCGGCCCAGTTTATACAGGCATCCGACAATGATTACATGTACCTTCATGCCGACACTCTCAGATCAGTCACGGTTGGTGATTCGCTGAACAGTTACAGGCTGCTCAGGGCATGGTACGGATGCAGGATATACAGCCAGGATCTGCAGGCAAAGTGTGACTCCCTCTCCTACTCCTTCAGGGATTCTGTAATAAGAATGTATTATGAACCGGTCCTCTGGTCTGAGAACAACCAGCTGACAGCCGATTCGATATCGCTATTCACGAAGAACACCAATATGGATCATATGGAGCTCTATAATACAGCCTTCGTAATCGAAAAAGTCGATTCCACCCGCTACAACCAGGTTAAGGGCAGGAACCTTACAGGATATTTCCGCGATAATAATATTTATAAGATTGAAGTGCGCGGAAACGGTGAAAATATTTATTTTGCTGTCGATGAAAACGAGCTTGTGGGTGTTAACCAGGCAACCTGCGCCAACATGGATATCTACATTGATGATGGTGAAATATCCAAGATATACATGCTGTCGAATCCGGAAGGATCACTCGATCCTCCACTGCTGAAAGATGCTTTTTTAAGACGCCTGGAAAATTTCAGATGGCTCGAATTATTGAGGCCGTATAACAGATGGGATATCTTCCGAAAGGAATAAAAAAAGAGGCCTGAGCCTCTTAAACATCAATATTCATCTTCATTAAAGAAAAAATCGTCTTTACTCGGATAATCGGGCCATATATCTTCAATACTCTCGTAGATATCCCCCTCATCCTCTATCTCCTGAAGATTCTCGATCACTTCCATGGGAGCACCCGACCTTATCGCATAATCGATGAGCTCATCTTTTGTTGCAGGCCACGGGGCATCTTCCAGTTTTGAAGCAAGTTCAAGTGTCCAGTACATTTCTACCTCTTTGAAATTCAAAATTCAGGAGTGCAAAGAAAAAATATTTTATCAAATAAACCAATAACGTTTAAATAAATTTTCAGGGCGTCCATTTTGTCTCCTTCCCTCCTGCTTCCGACAACATTGTTCTTGAGAGGACAAACAGGAGATCTGACAACCTGTTACTATATTTAACTATCATATTATCAACACTATCGGTCTTTGACAGGTTTATGATATCCCTTTCAGCCCTCCTGCATACAGTTCTTGCAATGTTGGCATACGAAGAACCTGTGGTTCCCCCGGGCAAAATAAAGGAGTCAAGCCTCTCCAGATCTTCCTCCATCTTGTCGATCGCTCTCTCCAGGGTTGATATATCACTTTCGGAAGGGATTTTCATTCTGTCGGTCTTTGCACCTTTCCCCACTGAAAGTAACGCTGCGCAATGCATCAGTTTATCCATCACCGATTCGAGAAGTTCTTTCCTGCCGGTGTTTTCAGGCAGCGACCTGAGCAGTGCCATCCAGGCAATCAACTCATCAACAGTGCCGTATGCATAAATTTTAGGATGATCTTTGGGTACTCTCTCACCTCCGGCAAGCGAAGTTGTCCCGTCGTCACCCAGCCTGGTGTAGATCTTCATTACTTTTTTAATAGTTCATCACTTGCCACTTCTCCGTCCATAAGACGAACAATACGAAGTGCGTGATGGGCTATATCTTCCTCGTGTGTGACAAGAATTACCGTGTTACCCTTGCTGTGGATCTCCTGAAGCAAATTCATTATGTCGTTAGATGTCTTGCTATCGAGGTTACCAGTTGGTTCGTCAGCAAGAATTATCGACGGTTTGTTCACCATCGCCCTGGCAATGGCCACACGCTGTCTCTGACCACCCGAGAGTTCATTGGGCCTGTGGGTCATCCTGTCGGCAAGCCCTACAAGTTCAAGCATCTCTATGGCAAGCCCTTCCCTTTCATGCTTGGGAATACCTGCATAGATCAGCGGAAGTGTAACATTTTCCAGTGCTGTATACCTGGGAAGAAGGTTAAAAGTCTGGAATACGAACCCTATCTCTTTATTCCTGATCTCCGCCAGTTGATTGTCTTCCAGTTTGCTGACATCGGTGCCGTTAAGTACATACTCACCCGAAGATGGTGTATCAAGACAGCCCAGAAGGTTCAGCATGGTCGATTTGCCCGATCCCGAAGGTCCCATAATTGCCACATACTCGTTCTTGTTGATATCAAGTGATACCGACCTTAAAGCCCGCACGATAACCGTACCTACCTGGTAGTTCTTTACAATTTTATTTATCTCAATAACTTTATTACTCATAACTGATACTTAAAAAATTACACGAAATTAGTCTATTAAATCCAGATTCTGAAAATTATATATTTAAAATATGTTAATATCTGACAACCCTGTTCTGTGGAGTAATGCCACTGTTCAAAAAGATGATCCCCATCTGCAACACATCGAAGGTGGCCTTAACCCACGGGAGCTGTTTAAGCCTGTTCCAGGCATCCCTCATCTCAGCAGTAAGATATATATCGTCAACAATTATTACTGCATCATCATCGAGTATTTTCCTGAGCCTGTCGGCATAATCCAACAACGGTTCTCTCCTGTGATTACCATCGAAAAAGACCAGTTAAGGTGTCCCCCGGTCTTTTACCAGTTCATCCACGATCA
>JBJKPH010000063.1:0-5160 GCA_046706585.1 Bacteroidales bacterium
GATATTCACGTTTCCTTGAAAGGGCAAACCTGAACAGCGATGAAAGCAGCCAGCCTACCGCGGCCAGGAGGATGATTATTAAGATTGCAGCACCTGAATTTCCGCTTCTCCTGCCACCACCCCTTCCTGAAAATCTCATTGATCGCAGCAGGGCTTCGGTAATAAAAGCAAAGATCCCTACAAATATGATCGAGACTACCAGTAACCTTACATCCCTGTTTCGGATGTGTGTCAGTTCGTGGGCAATAACAGCTTCAAGTTCCTCATCGTTAAGCTTATCGATAATCCCGCGCGAAAGGGATACGCAGTATGTCTTTTCATTCAATCCACTGGCAAATGCATTAAGACTGTCGTCCTCGATCACATTAATTGCCGGCATCTTCATTCCTGCTGTTATCGAAAGATTTTCAACAAGGTTATAAACTCTCTTGTTTTCTTTTCTCTCCAGGGGGTGCGATCCGGTTGCCCTGTTTATCATTGCTGTGTGCGAAAACCATGCTATTGCAACCCATACTGCCACCCCTGCAGTGATCCACGGGAACGACATAAGGAACCCCCTGGCCGGGTCGACCTGATAGTCTTGATTTACATAATACATTATGAAAAAAAAGACATATGCAAGGGTATAAAGAACCAGCGGAAAAAGAATAAGCAGTACTATCGAACGGCTGTTATTCCTCCATTTCTGTGTTTGAAGGCCGATGTATTTCATTCCGGGACAGATCTACTGAAACTCCACCCTGGGTGGTTCTTCCATTGTTTCCCTGCGTTCACCAAGATCAAACATTGGCTCTCTCCTGAAACCGAACATTCCTGCAACCAAATTCGACGGGAACGATTCAACAGCGACATTCAGTTCCCTGGTTGCCGAATTGAAATATCTCCTCGAAGCAGCCAGTTTGTTTTCAACATCTGAGATCTCCTCCTGAAGGTTCAGAAAATTCTGACTTGCCTTCAGGTCGGGGTATGCCTCAACGGCCACCTGCAGGCCTCCAAGTGCTGTCGACAGCTGGGTTTCTGCTGCAATCTTTTCGTTAATGGATCCGGCGCTCATTGCCCTGGCCCTGGCATTGGTAATGTCAGTAAGCACCTGGCTCTCATGTTTCATATAACCTTTAACCGTATCTACCAGCTGAGGGATCAGATCATGTCTCTGACGCAACTGTACATCAATATCCGCAAAGGCGTTTTCCCTGTTGTTCCTGAGACGTACAAGCCTGTTATAGGCTGAAATAAGGAAAAGTATCACGAAGAATACTATTGCCAAAATTACAATTAATGCTACCATAATAAATGAATTATTGAACCTTAAATTTATTAAATTTTAAAGTTACGTTATAGGATAATATCAAAATATTGTAACCTGCTCCGTCCGAAAATCCCGGGAGGATTCTATATCCCGCTGAAATCGACATTTTTGAAAAGCATTGACGGTATCCGCCACGAAGAATTAAGGTATGGATCATTGCCGGTCTCCGCGAGGTCCATCCACAACTGTTTCATGTTTCCCGAAATATTCATTTCCGAAACAGGTTTTACAATAACTCCGTCCTCCACCAGAAAACCATCTATGCCGAAAGAATAATCACCTGTCGACCCGTTGCTGTTACCTCCGTTGAAGCCCGTTACAATTATTCCCTTTTTCATTGAGGCCGCCAGGTCGTCAAAACTTTTATCTCCTGCCTCAATTATCAGGTTAGTGTTGCTTCCCGATGTGGGTTCCATGCCCAGCTTCCTTCCATAATAAGTGTTGATATAATAATTGCGCAGGTAACCATGGTCGAATATTTTTCGTCTTTTTGTCTCCAGTCCTTCCCCGTCAAAGTATCGTGATCCCCTGCCTGAAACAATAAAGGGATCGTCAATGATAGTCAGCTTTCCGGAGGCTACCTGGCTGTTTATCCTGCCGGCAAGAAAGGAGTTTCTCTGTTGAATGGCAGCTCCGCTGAGAGCCGATATTACCGGACTCAATAATCTTGCTGCGTTCCTGTTCTCAACCAGCATTTCCATCTTTCCCGAAGTAATCTTTGACTGGCCGATTTTTCCAAGTGCCCTTTCCAGCGCTTTTTTCCCAATGCCTTCCCTTATTAATTGGTCAAAAAAGATCGCGTTTTCCGACCAGTATGATTCAGGCCTTGCATCTCCGCCCTTTACCGTAACAGAAGCAGTCAGCCCGAATGAGGTATTTTCCGAATCCCCCTCGAATCCGTTACTCGTAACCATTACCTGTCTGCCGAGTCCGTCGGAATAAGAAGCAGTGACTGAAATAATTCTATTATCCGTTCCTGCTATTTCCTTTTCCACACCTAATGCAATGTCGATCTTTTCCCCTGGTTCAACATCACTGAAATTATTATCGAAAGTCTTCAGATCCTCTCCTCCGCCCTTGTAATAGAGCTCCGGATCGGGCAAATGGCGAAACTCATCCTCCGAAAGGAATCGTGTTGCAGCAATAGCACCGGAAATAAATCGCTTTAGTTCTTCCCGATTATCCAGACGGTTTGTTGAGTGGGCTGAAAAACGATTTTCTACAAGGAGTCTGATCGAAAGTGCACATTCGTTTGCCTGTTCAAGTTTATCTATTTTCCCCTCCCGCACATCAACGCTGCTGCTGATGCTGTCATAAATTGAAACCCCGGCTTCCTGTGCACCTTTTTCACGGGCAAATGTCATTGCCCATTTTGCCAGTTCATATTTTTCCTCTTTTGTCATGATATATCATTTACATAAACCTGTTAACTATTTGTGCCGCCTACCGTTAGCTTTTTCACCAGTACCGTAGGCAGTCCACAGGTAACCGGTACAGACTGGCCTGCTTTACCGCACATCCATGTACTGTTGTCGATAAGATAATCATCGGCTGCCATCGTAATGTCGGCCAGAGCCTGCGGTCCGTTCCCTATAATGTTTATGTCTTTTATCGGTCTTGTCAGTTTTCCCTTCTCGATCAGGTATCCTGATTTCACAAAAAAAGTAAAGTCACCGGCTCCGATCTTTACCTCCCCGTTGCTGAAATTGTCGACATATACTCCGTAATCGACCGCCGAAATGATCTCATACCTGGTATGCGGACCTTTTTCCATGTAAGTGGCCCTCATGCGGGGAACAGGATTAAACCTGAATGACTCACGTCTCCCGTTTCCGGTAGGTTCAACCCCATAGTACGCGGCACTTATCCTGTCGTGCAGGTAGCTGTTCAGGACACCATCCTTTACCATATACGTTTTCCTGGCATCATTTCCTTCATCATCGACATTAATCGACCCCCTGTTTCCGGGAAGAGTGCCATCATCAATAATATTTATGAATCCTTCTGCCACCTTTTTTCCCATTTTGTCACTGAATATTGAGGTGCCCTTCCGGTTGAAATCGGCCTCGAACGTATGTCCGATAGCTTCATGTAATAATATCCCCGAGCCCCCGGCCCCCATTACAACCGGCATCTCGCCCGCTTTTGGCTTCGCAGCCTCAAAAAGAAGGTTTGTTCGTTCAACCAACTCTTTCGACAGTTCAGTCACAATATCATCAGTTACCCATTCAAAGCCTTTCCTGAACGATCGTGCAACGTAAAAGTTCTCGACCTGTCCGTTTAACTCCATAATACACACGGCTCCGATACTTACCAGCGGCCTGTAATCATACGTTAGCTTTCCCTCGCTATTATAGAACAACACCCACGAAGTCTCATCGTTCAGGAATGCATTCACTTTGATCACTTTCTTATCCAGGCCGAAGATCGTATCGTTAATTTTCTGAACGAACGGAACCTTTTCTTCAATCGAAACCGTATCCCAGTTGCGTTCAATGTGGTAATAGTCAGGAGGAACTTTTTCAAGGATATTCCCACCGGTAAATTTTCCATTCCCGCCGGCAATGTTAGCAGCCATTTTAGCCGCACTGATCATCTCTCCCGGCTCTATTGTTTCTGAATAGGCATAACCTGTCTGATCGCCCTTCAGAACTCTTATTCCGACACCGAAATCAATGTTCGACGATGCCTTGTTTACTTTACCGTCCTCCAATCCCAGACTATTGGAGATCCTGTGCTCAAAAAACAGGTCGGCATAATCACCGCCTTTCGACATGGCTGCAGCAAGCACCTTCCTGAGGGTGGCAACCGATACTTCAAAATGATCCAGATAATTCTTCACATCAGCAGATATTTGAACATTACCGCACGATTGCAACAGTGGCGGCAACACCATTGATCCCGCAACCACAGCTGTGCCGGTTTTTAAAAAGTTACGTCTCGTGAGATTCATATAAATCCCATTTTTTAAAGATGAACACAAGATAAGCAATTATTCCGGCCGGATCCTTTAATATGTCATATTAGCAAAAAGGATCTTATCTTTTATTCTCTTTATAATGCTTTGTCCTTCAGTTTTTTACGGGTCACTCTCCATCCTGGCAGGTGGTGGTCCATCAACGAATAGAATCTCTGATTATGCCCCCTTTCCAGCAGGTGGACCATCTCATGGACCACTAAATATTCAAGATACTCATTGTCGTATCTGCCAAGGTCAAGATTTATCCAGATCCTTCCTCTCTCTGTATTGCAGGTTCCCCACTTTGTCTTCATCTTCCTTATTCCGGTCTGGTTGACTCTTACCCCTAAAATTGGCTCCCATTTACTAACCAGTACTCCGGCCCTGCCTGCAAGATCATCCCGAAGCCACTTCTCAAAAACCTTTTCTTTTACCTGTCTGCCGGATCCGGGTTTTACACTCAAAACGATCTTGTTTTCGTAAACAGTAACGCCGGAACGGGATCCGTGTTCATCAACTTCGAGCTGCAGGTATTCTCCGTTGATCATTACCTGTTCACCATTCTCATAATTCAGGGGTAAAGTGATGATCCTGCTTTTTGCCCTCTCCTGCTGTTTCCTTATCCACCTGATCTTTGACCTTGCGAAATCAATGATCACCTGGTCCCTGACCCGTAAAGGAGCGGAGATCTTTACCCTCTCGCCCGACGAAAACACCCTTAAATAGAGGTTTTTAATTCTTTTCCTTTCTATTTCTATCCTTATGCCGTCTATATCAATATACTCCACACTATAGCCCTTATTCGCGGGTAGTTCAGACCCCGTCAATTTTACATGAATAACACTCTCCTAATAGTTACTGTTTTGTAATTTTGTGTTTTACCGGAATGGTA
>JBJKPH010000064.1:0-2370 GCA_046706585.1 Bacteroidales bacterium
TTTATCAAGTTTCTCCTGATCGGGACCTTCATTTACGAGCTTATCTATTTGTTCATATAATATCTTTTTAAGCTCTTCCGCCCTCGCCGGATCACAGTCGAAAGTAATCAGGGAATTAGATTTCTGCTTCGGGAACTGTTCAATGGAAACAGATGTGGAAACACCGTATGTTCCTCCCTCTTCTTCCCTGATGGTCTCGTTATATGCGAGATCAAGAATACCGTTGATCACCCTTGCTGCCTGCCTGTAGTAGGGAGTATATTTAATATCACCCGAAAAACAGACAACAATAGTTGATTTAGGAACTGCCAGTGGCATCTCGATGACTTTTTTTGTTTCCCCACGAGGCATATTTATGTTTCTGTCTTTCCATTTTTCAGATCCCGGGTAACTCGTAAGACTCCCTATATATTTTTCGACAAGCGGTTTTATCACATCCTTTTCTATATTCCCGACAATAAAGAATGTGAAGTCATCAGCATCCCTTATCCGTGACTTATAGATATTCATCATATCCTCGTACTTAACATCATTCAGGTATGCGGTATCCTGAATCCTTGCTCTCGGATTATAATTTGCGAGGATCAGTGTGAGAGAATCCTGCATGACCTTCTGTGGGTTGTTATTGAGTGTTTCCAGGAATGAAACATACCTGTTCATGAGAGCTTCGTATGCTTCCCTGTCGAACCTGGGCCTTTCGAACCTGAGGTAAAGCAATTGCATCATGGTCTCGATATCAGCAGGAGTGGAACTTCCCGAAATATTTTCTGTAAGATCTCCAAGGGAAACTGATAGCGAAGCTTTTTTTCCTGCCAACATCTTCTGAAGGGAAATATTGTCGAACTCACCGGCTCCGTAGGCCGATGCAAATACTGACATCATTTCGGCATCGGGAACAAGGTTGTCATCAACCATTGATATTCCCCCCGGGGAGTAGGCCATGAGTGAAATATTGTCCTTTTCGTAATCAGCTTTTCTGAAGATCACTTTTACCCCGTTTGAAAGGGTCCATTCTTCGGCTCCAAAATTATCAAGTGTGGTTGCTGATACTATCTTTCCTCCTTTCAGGTCGCCATCAAGAAGCGATTCTCCTGCAACAGTATCTTCGTATGGAGCAAGTTCAGAAGAGTTTATACTGTCAATTATCCCCAGGGCTTCCTTTTCTGAAAGGTGCTTTATGCCCTCGCCCTCAGGTCCCTGCACGACAATTACCCTGTTTTTGTCAGTCATCCATTTTTTTGCCTTTTCTGAAACTTCTTCAAGGGTAATCCCGGGCAGTATCTTTTTTACTGTCTGGTACTCGAACTCAATTGATGGCAACGGCTCATTTTCAAGGAAGTGCTGCTGTATCCTGCCAGCATAGCTGTCATTGTCTATTTTATCGCGCTGCTTATAATAGTTTTCCCAGTTTGTAAGCATGCTTGCCCTGGCTCTTTCGAGTTCCCCTTCAGTAAAACCATATCTTCTTACCCTTTCTGCTTCGGTGTATATTGCTTCGAAAGCGCGGTATTCTTCGTTTGTCCTTGAGCTTGCACCTATACTGAAGACATCGTATCCCCGTACAAATGAGCTGTATGTTATTGATCCTGTGATAAAAGGAGGCGTGCCTTTCTGAAGCAACTCGCTGATCCTTTTTGACATCATGGAGTTAAAGAGAGTCCGTATGTATTCTTCTCTCAGGTATTGCATCCCCCTGTCGTCTGTTGGCCATGCATCGTTCTTGATATAGAGGTCGACAGAACTTTCGCTGGCCTCAGGATCGGTGGCCAGTACATAATACGTGTCATTATGATCCGGAACTTCAAAAAACCCAGGTTGTGGCTTTTCTTTTTCAGCTGGAATTTTCGAAAACAATTCCTTTACCTTTGTTTCCATTGCTGCGGCATCGAAATCACCAACAATAGCAATAGCCTGAAGATCTGTCCGGTACCACTTATGGTAAAAATCACGAAGTGCCTGGTGATCGAAGTTCCTGATAATGTTAATATCCCCTATGATATCCCTTTGCGGGTATTTTGATCCTTTAAGCAGTACAGGGAATGTTTTTTGTGTTAACCTGAAAGCTGCATTTCTCCTTGTCCGCCATTCTTCTTCGATAACCCCTCTTTCAGCATCAATCTCATCATCAGAAAGCAAAAGATAATCTGACCAGTCATTTAATACCAGCAGACAGGTATCTGTCATTCCGGGATCGTTAACCGGAACATCACTCAGGTTGTATACTGTTTCATAATAATAGGTATAGGCATTGATATCATAACCGAAAGCGACGCCATGTTTCTCAAGTGTACTTATTATTCCTTTCCCGGGGAAATGTTCTGTACCATTAAATGCCATATGTTCGAGGAAATGGGCCAGTCCGTTCTGGTT
>JBJKPH010000065.1:0-5427 GCA_046706585.1 Bacteroidales bacterium
CTGCGAAGAGGTGAAATATACCGGCAGACTTGGTTCATCGTCGCTGAATTTATGCACTATATCCCCGTTTTATCTCAGGAACCTGTTAATATCTCCCCAAGGCACTTCCCATGTTCCAAAATCATGCTCAAGTGAATTAACAGCATTATAAAGGCTCATCACAAGAGTTTCTGGATCGACCGACGAGGCGATATAATCGAATACATCTGTTCCCTGCGGTCTTTCCATCCTCCGGGCTGCTCTGAGAATATCCTGACCCCAGTATACAGCCAGTGTAGTCTCAACAGAACTTAGACTGAAACGGAAATCCCAGTTTCTGAGTGCATTTATTGGTCCGCCAAGAGTTTCGGCCATACCAGGGTTCTTTTGAGACAGGTTGTCGTAGGCTCTAACAAGTGCAGGGATCGTATTCTCAAATGCAGGAAGATATGAATCGTAAGCAGCTTCCAGAAGTTTATCGAGTGTGAAATCGGTCTGATCCTTTAATACTCTTACTGCATGTATCCCTCTCTGGTTCTCCTCATCGGGTGCCATATATGACGGGAAATCCTCTTTTCTGGGACTGTTCTCACCTGCTACGGTGAATGGCGTTGAATTGCAGTTCTGAATCCATCCATTAGGCGGATTGAGCAGTGTGATCATCTCGTCAAGGTCATGCAATCCTTTCCAGTCAGTAGCAGGATTGCTGCCATCCACCGGCTTTGACCAGTCAAACGATTCGTCACGCACCGGCATAAAGTTGCCATGAAAATATGCAATATTACCGTCTGCGTCAGCATAAACAGTATTGTTCGATGAGTTTGTACGAAGTTCCATTGTCTCTACAAAATCAGCATAACTTCTGGCCTTTGTTCTAAGGTATGATTGTGTTAGCGCTTTCTCATGTTCAACCATCAGGCTGACTGTAAGCCATTTTCCGTCCTGCTCTCCTACAACCGGACCATGATGGCTATAGTAAACTTTTATTTGCCTCTCCCCTGTTGTATTTCCATCACGGTACGGAAGAGTTATCAGCTTTTCCCTGAAAGGTCTCAGTTCATCGCCGTACCTGTAGTAGTACTTACCATCCTTTTCAACCACATCTTCAAGGTAATAATCAATCACATCCGCCCTGCTCGATGTATGCATCCATCCGCATCTGTCATTAAATCCCTGATAAACAAAAAACTGACCCCAGGTGATCGCACCATAGGCATTTAGTCCTTCCTCGCTTACCATCTGTACCTCAGTTCTGAAAAATATCGATGTATGCGGGTTAATCAGAAGGAGCGAATTACCATCCCTGGTAATGGAAGGTGCTATTGCAAAGCCGTTAGAGCCTCTTGGTTCATTGTCGGCAATATCAGTAACAGGATCAGCAACTGCAAGCTGCTCACCTCCGTAAAACCTGCTTAGTCCGCGTGTTGATATGGATTCGATATCGCCTCCGATACTTCCTTCAGAAAAGGTAAGGGCCATCCATGGTTCGAACCTTGTAATAAGCTTCGGTTTTACTTCGGGATGAGTATAAAGAAAATAATTGATGCCGTCTGCAAAGGCATCCATCAGTTTCTTAAGCCATGCCGGACTATTATCATATTCCTGCATTACTTCTTCCGGATCGATATATAGTTTCATTCTCAGGTCGGTATATAACTGATCCTCACCTTCAACTTCAGCCATTCTTCCCATGGCATTTATATAGTTTACCTCCACCCTGTTAAAATCATCCTCGCACTGTGCATATAACAACCCGAAAACGACATCTGCATCGGTTTTACCATAGATGTGGGGTATCCCAAAGTTATCACGCTTGATGGTTACCCTGGCTGCCTCTTTTTCCCACTTTCTGACTTCATTGCTTGAATTGCTGATTGTGCCACATGAGGAAAAGAGAAGCACAGAAGCCACTATTGAAAGTGAGGTTTTGTATAATACTGAGAACTTCATTTTATGTTAAGTTTAGTTTAAATGCCTGCCCGCGTGCCGTCGCCAAAGGCTTTGGCCGCCGGAGACCGGCAGGCAGGGTTTAGATTAACACCCAAATATTTTGTGTTTCAAGATATGACAAATATACCAATTTATAAATGTTAGCCTGACAGATACATTTTTTTTATACTGTAATAAATAAAACTCGTAATTTTATATACTGCCCTAATTAAAAACTATGTATTATGAAAAAAGCTACTTTCCTGATACTGGTTACAGGACTTATTCTCTGCGGTTGCAACGAGAAGGCCGAAAAGAATGTCCTGAAAGATTATTCAACATATTTCAAGGTTGAAAGCGGAAAACCTGCAGAAGTGATGATGACAGCCTACAGCACCACCCTTCTCGCCAACGGAACAGATATTGCAAGGCTAAGGATTGTCGTAACCGACAGCCTCGAAAGGGAAATTACTTCTGTTAACCAGCCTGTTGATATCTCGGTGAGTGGCGATGCAACCCTTTTGCACCCTGACCTTGGCAAAAAGCTGATTTTTAATGAGAGATATGATTCAGTTATCATATGGCAAAGCAGCATTCAGGAAGGTATTTGTGAAGTATTCCTTCAGTCGGGCACAACACCGGGAAAGATCAGGATCGAGGCAAAATGTAACGGTCTGGATCCGGTGTCATGCATAATACATATCATACCCGAGGATTTCAGGCTAATGAAACCTTCAGCCGACCAGATAAAAACGGCTGGAGAAAGTATGGAGCCAATGTTAGGCGCTGATATTAGTCTCCTGCCGCAGTTTGAGTCCCGGGGACGCAAATTCTATGATAACGGTGTTTCAAAAGACGGGATCACAGCACTTAAGGATCACGGCTTTAATTATGTCAGGTTAATGATATTTGTAAATCCGGAAGATCCGGGTGGGTATTCGCCAGGTGAGGGTTATTGCGGACTTGAATCTACAAAAGAGATGGCCAGAAGAATTAAGGATGCCGGGATGCACCTTTTGCTGGCCTTTCAATACAGCGATCGACAGGCTGATCAGCAACATCAGTGCAAGCCTGCTGAATGGGAGGACCTGGACTTTGAAGCACTGAAAACTGCCCTGAGCAACTATACAACAATGGTTCTGCAGGAACTGGGATCGCAGGGAACATTACCTGAAATTGTACAGATAGGAAATGAGATCAACCACGGAATGGTTTGGCCTGAGGGATATATCGGGAATCCGGATAACCTGGCGCAACTGATCATAGCCGGACACGATGCAGTAAAGAAGGTTAGTCCCGATATAATAACTATGGTCCACCTGGCCCTGGGCGGTCAGAACCATGAAGCTACTTTCTGGCTTGATAATATGATAGCCAGGGGTGTCGACTTCGATCTTCTCGGACTTACATATTACCCGGGCATGCAAGGAACTCTCAATGATATGAACTCAAATGTTACCGATCTGACAGAGAGTTACGGGATACCGGTAACAGTGGCAGGGTATTCATCATTCAGAGAGCAGGTTAACGAAATTGTTTTCAGCCTGCCCGGCAATATGGGTGAAGGAACATGTATAGATGAGCCCCTGAGTTCACGTGGAGTATTCTTCGACACTAAAGGAAGTGCCATGCCCGAACTGGAGGTATTCGATGAACTGGCTGCAAAATATTTAAGGTAATTTTCTGCCGGGTGTTTGACAGCACTATTTTATAAAAAAGATATCACTTTTTGGGTGATGATCCTTTCAATTCCCTATTTTGGTTGTCAAAACAAAATCCAGAAACCTATGAAACTTGCTGAAAAAAACCCACAAAGTAAGGAAACTACATTAATGAGGTACTTTTCCAGGTCCATGACATTAATTATCTTTCTTATTCTTATCCCCTTCACACTGGCAACAGGCCAGCAGAAAATAACTTCCCCCACAGAAGAGTTTGGCCACATCGTAGGAGCAGATTACACTCTGATAAACTATACCCGGTCGGTTGCTTACTGGAAGAAGCTGGCAGAAGAGTCTCCAAGAATGATGATCGAGGATATCGGTCCGACCGCTGAAGGACGAAAACAGTACATGGCAATAATAAGTTCGCCGGATAATCTTGCCAAACTTGATTATTACAAGGATATATCTGCGAAGCTTGCGCTGGCAAAAGACCTTACCGACGAGGAGGCACATGAACTGTCGAAGACAGGGAAAGCGATAATATGGATTGATGGCGGACTGCATGCCACTGAAGTTGTAGGCGGACAGCAGATAACAGAACTGGTTTACGAGATGACAAGTTTGAATGATGAAGAAACTCTCAGGTTCCTGAACGATATTATCCTGCTGGTGGTTTTTGCAAATCCCGACGGACTTGAACTGGTAGCCAACTGGTATATGAGGAACGAAGATCCTCAAGAGCGTTCGACAAACGGATTGCCGGTACTTTACCATAAATATGTCGGACACGACAATAACCGTGATTCATATATGGTTACACAACCGGAGACCGAGAATATGGCCAGGATCATGTACCGCGACTGGTATCCGCAGATAATGTACAACCATCACCAGTCAGGTCCCTCAGGCCTCATCGTCTTCGTTCCACCATTCCGTGACCCGACTAATTATAACTTTGAGCCGCTTCTGATTACCGGCGTTGAATGCGAAAGTCTTGCTATCCATAACAGGCTTGTGGCAGAGAACAAACCCGGAAGCGGCATGCGTTCGGTGGCCAGTTATTCAACCTGGTTCAACGGTAACCTTAGAACCACCGGTTATTTCCATAATCAGATAGGTATTCTTACCGAGATCAAGGGGAATCCTACTCCCCAGACAGTAGAGTTCAATCCCGACAGGCTGCTTGCAAGTAATGATGTCCCCCTTCCGGTAGAGCCCGGAATAACTTTTCATTTCAGGGAAGCGATCGATTACTCGATGACAATGGACAGGGCTGTTCTTGACTATGCCTCAAGGAACAGGGAGAACCTTCTGTTCGACAGGTATATTATGGGACGCAACAGTATTGATAAAGGCAACCGCGATTACTGGACTATTCATCCCAAGCTTGTTGATGAAGTAAAGAAAGAGTCAAGTGAAGCAAGAACAGGAACATCAGGTCAGCAACAATCATATGGAGGCCGTGGAAGAGGTATTGATATGAAATACTTTGATCTTCTTCGTCTTCCTGAGAACCGCGATCCAAGGGCCTATATAGTTCCTTCCGACCAACCTGATTTCCCTACTGCAGTGAAATTTCTCAATACCCTGATCAAGAACGGTGTTACGGTACTGCGCTCAGATAAGGCCTTTACAACAGGTGGAAAGAACTATCCTGCAGGATCATATATTGTAAAAACAGCACAGGCTTTCAGGCCTCATATAATGGATATGTTCGAACCACAGGACCATCCCAATGATTTCCAGTACCCGGGCGGACCTCCCGTACCTCCCTATGATGTGGCAGGTTATACCCTGGCTTTCCAGATGGGTATCAGGTTCGACAGGATACTTGAAGCTGTTACTGGTGATTTTA
>JBJKPH010000066.1:0-7066 GCA_046706585.1 Bacteroidales bacterium
ATACAACAATAATCTCCAACTGTTTTATCGGTCAGGGATGCATACTTGATAAACACTATTCGGCGGTTGAGTCGCTCTTTTTTGCCAACTGTCAGGGATTCCATGGTGAAGCCTGCTCAATATTTGCCGGCCCCTACACGGTTACACATCATAAATCGACGCTTTTAATAGCCGGATTGTTCTCATTTCTGAATGCCGGCAGCGGATCGAACCAGAGTAACCATATGTACAAACTGGGACCGATCCATCAGGGGATAATTGAGAGGGGTGTTAAAACCACAAGTGATTCTTACCTTCTCTGGCCTGCCCATATAGGTGCATTCTCTCTTGTTATGGGAAGGCATTATAAACATTCCGACACATCAGATTTTCCGTTCAGTTATCTTATAGAAAGCAACGATGAAAGTATCCTGGTGCCGGGGATCAACCTGAAGAGCATCGGGACGATCAGGGATTCAACAACGAGGCCTGTCAGGGACAGGAGAAAGGATCCCAATCTTCTCGACAGTATAAATTTCAACCTCCTTAGTCCTTATACCGTACAGAAAATGATGAACGGAAGGATGATATTGAAGGAAATTGCAGACAATTCACCAGCGGAACTATCGACGCTGACATGGCAACAGATGAAGATCAGGAGGGATGCTCTTGAGCGTGGTATACATTTATACGAACTTGCAATAATCAAATTTCTGGGTAATTCGATAATAACCAGACTGCAGGGGAAGAGGCTGAAAACTGCAGATGATGTGGCAGCCGCTCTTGAGAAAGATACACCGGTCGGATCAGGGAGGTGGGTTGACCTGTCGGGTCTGATATGTCCCAATGAGGCTCTCGTGGAAATTTTCGGGGGAATAGAGAATAATAATATTTCATCTATCGAAGAGATAAACAGTATGCTGGTGACAATTCATGAGAATTATTACAATTATGAATGGACATGGGCATATGATGCCATGGAGGAGTTCTGGGGCAAAAAGTTATCCGGCTTCTCAACAGAAGATATCAGGGAGATAATAATAAAATGGAAATCGGCTGTCCTGGAAATTGACAACTACCTCTACGAAGATGCCAGGAAGGAATTCTCACTGCTCACAATGACCGGGTTCGGTATTGATGGGGATGAGGAGGAGAAACAACTTGATTTTGAATCGGTAAGGGGTGAATTTGAGACAAACCAGATGATCAGATCGATTAGGGAGCATATGGAGACCAAGGAGAAGCTGGGCAACCATATTCTGAATATACTTGAAACAATTAAAACAGAAGTAATACAATAAATACATATGTGTGGAATAGTAGGATATACCGGTAGCAGGAGAGCAAAATCGATCCTTATCGAAGGCCTTGAGAAGCTGGAATACAGGGGATACGACAGCGCCGGCGTGGCAATTAATAATGGTGAGCTGAAGATAATCAAGAGTGCAGGCAATATTAGTGCACTTAAGGGAAGATTACCTGATGATTTTGAGGGAAGTACGGGAATTGCCCATACACGCTGGGCAACACATGGTAAACCCAACGAAGATAATGCCCATCCCCACAGATCGATGTCGGGCAATCTGGTAATGGTTCACAACGGTATAATCGAAAATACAGAGGAACTCAGGAAAGAACTGGCCGGAAATAATTATGTCTTCAGCAGCGAAACGGATACCGAAGTTCTCCTGAACCTGATTGATATGGAATATATGAATTCAGGAAAGGATATCCTGACTGCCCTGAGAAAGGCATTATCAAAGGCTGAAGGAAGTTATGCTGCAGTGATAATGGAATCGGGCCATCCTGAGGAACTGGTGGTATGCAGGCATGGAAGTCCCCTGGTGATTGGTTTTGACACTACAGGGACATATGTGTCGTCGGATATATATGCAATATCTGAACATACATCTCGTTTTGTTTTTCCCGAGAATGGCGATATAGTACTTATCGATTCAAAGGGAATAAAAAAGGCATGCACCGTCAGTGGTTTTGAAAGAAAGCTTGAAGAGAAGAGATTCGTTACGGAAAATATGATCACCGGGAAGAATGGGTATGAGCATTACATGTTCAAGGAGATATGCGAACAACCTTCAATAACCGGATCACTTGCACATGATAATTTTACACGTTATAATACCCATGGTGGTGAAATATCGGTTGACGATTTTCTAAACAGGATCGAACGTATTACCATTCTCGGATGCGGTACATCGTGGCATGCCGGACTGATAGGTAAGTATGTCATTGAGAAGTTCCTGAGGATACCGGTAAATGCCGAATATGCATCGGAATACAGGTACAGGCACCCGGTTATTACCAGCAAAGACCTTGTGATCACTATCTCACAGAGCGGTGAGACTGCCGATACCCTGGCAGCGAACAGGCTTGCACGTGAGTCGGGAGCCATGACACTGGGAATAATTAATGTGAGAAATTCAACCCTTGAAAGGGAAACAGATTTCCAGGTATATATTAATGCAGGACCCGAAATTGGCGTGGCATCGACAAAAGCCTATACAGCACAGGTTGTGACACTATACCTTTTAACCTCACATATCGCCGATCTTAAGGGAGACCATAAAACAGCGGTTATGATAGCTGAGAGCCTTAAGCTTTTGCCCGATGCGATGAGCAGGGTGATCGAATCAGCTGGTGAAATAGAACGACTGGCAGGAAAATATTCCTCTTCCAATAATTTCCTTTTCCTTGGGCGGGGACTGAACTATCCTTCAGCACTTGAAGGCGCTCTCAAACTGAAAGAGATCTCATATATTCATGCTGAGGGATACCCGGGGGCAGAAATGAAGCATGGCCCGATAGCCCTGATAGATTACCATTTTCCTACGCTGGCCATTATGACTGACAGTGAAAACCAGTCAAAGATGAAATCCAATATCGAGGAGATAAGGGCACGTAGCGGGAAGGTAATTGCTTTTATCCCTGAAGGAATGCCGGACCTTGCAGCCCATGTTGAAGATAAGATCGAGATACCGGCGTTGCCCGATATTCTTACACCGGTGCTGACAGCGGTACCTTTACAGCTGTTTGCCTATTATGTTGCTTTACAGAGAGGCTGCAACGTCGACCAGCCAAGAAATCTGGCCAAATCGGTCACCGTTGAATAACTGAAGCATCAACGGTAACCGTTTAACCATCTTTTTTTATTATGACCTCTCCCTAGAACGGGAGATCATCAAAATCATCTGTATCGGCCGGTGGCTCACCGGGGAAAGGTACATCCTGAACATCATCGGCTCCTGAGACATCTCCGGCTGCCTTTTCGATTTTCCATGCATCGAGGTTGGTAAAGTAGTTCACCCTGCCATCCTTTTCCCACCTGTTTCCTTTAATATTAAAGGATATTTTCACCACTTCATTCAGAAATGATTCATTGAGCAGGTCACACCGGTCCTGGACGCACTGGAATTTGATATAGTCAGTGAAATCACGTCCGTCAGCAGATTTTTCAGTCGATTCAATTACGAATTCCCTTTTCCTGAATTTATCACTTACCTGCTGTACAGGCGATATATCGATTACTTTCCCGGTAATTTCAAATGCCATAATTATTCCTCAGTAATAATTATCTTATCAATGCGGTCACCCTGTTGGATCATATCGATCACTTCCAGTCCGTCGCTGACCTTGCCGAAGCATGTATGCTGACGGTCGAGATGCTGGGTATTCTGCCTGTTATGACAGATAAAGAACTGGGAACCACCGCTGTTTCTTCCTGCGTGTGCCATTGAAAGTACACCCCGGTCGTGGTACTGGTTATCTCCAGTAAGCTCACAGTCGATCTGGTAACCCGGACCGCCGGTTCCAACCCTCGGATCGCTCATGTCTTTTGAATAGGGGCATCCTCCCTGGATAACAAAACCCGGGATAACCCTGTGGAACGCCAGACCGTCATAATATCCCTCTTTTGCAAGAGTGACGAAGTTCTTCACGGTATTCGGGGCATCCTTATCATAAAAGTCAACCTTCATGACACCCTTTGCAGTATGTATTTCGGCTTTACTCATCCTGTGATACAATAGCCAGCAGTTCAACTTCAAAAATAAGTGTGGAGAAAGGTTTAATATCACTTCCTGCAGCACGTGCACCATATGCCAGGTCGCTGGGAACGTAGAAAATGAATTTTGAACCAACGGGCATAAGCTGTACACCTTCTGTCCAACCCGGGATAACACCATCGAGCCTGAATTCTGCGGGTTCGCCCCTGTCATACGATGAGTCAAATACTGTTCCGTCAATAAGTGTTCCCTTGTAATTCACTCTTACAACATCTGAAGATGCAGGTTTTGGTCCGTCACCCATTGAAACAACCTTGTACTGCAGTCCGCTCTGAGTGGTCATTACACCTTCCTTGCCGGCATTGTCTTTAAGGAATGCCTCACCTTCCTCAAGAACATCTTTATACTGTTCGCGTGCCTTGTCTTCTTCCTGCTTCATCATGAAAGAGTTCACAAATCCTCTGGCTGCTGTTTCATCCATCATTGGTTTACCGTTCTTTGCGTCCTGCATTCCCCTGGCCATAACCATAGGATTTATTTCAATATCCGACTGTGCTGCTGAAGCCTGGTTCAAAACACCTATGGCGTATGACAGTGAATCAACATCATTCTCAACCTTTACATTCTGAAGTGCATTCTGAGAACATGCACTTGCAGCGATCAAAAGAGTTATCACTGCAATTAATCCCTTGAATTTCATTTATTTTGATATTTAAGTTAAAATTTGCGCTAAGATAATGTTTTCTTATTGTATCGTCTGTTAAATAAATGTGAAAATTAGCCCTACACTTTAATCGCAACGGTAATATCTCTTTTCCCCTCCGGGCCTGGAACACGTTTTACCTCAAATCCTGATGATCCTAGCGATCGCCTTACTTTTCCGCTGGATGAATATGTCGACAATATTCCACCGTTTACAGTACATTCGGAGATCATTGAGAATATCCTGTCGCTCCACATTTCAGGCTGTTTTGATGGTGCGAAGGCATCGAAATAGATTACATTATAGTTACCATTCAGAACCATTTTTGTCAAGTCGCCCTCTATTTTACAGAGTGTGAAGGTGTTATCTATCCCGACCGGCACCTCCCAGTCTGCCTCGTGTATCATTCTGAATAGTTCAATATATTCTTTTCCTGTAAGTTCAGGATAATTCAGCTGCGACCATTCAGCCCTTTCAACGGGAAATTTTTCGATCGCAGTATAATTCACCCTTCTTCCTTTCTTTCTTGCTTCGATTGCAGTCAGGAATGCGTTCAGGCCTGTGCCAAAACCTATCTCCAGTACCGACACTTCACTGCCTGTCCATCGGTTCAGTCCGTTATTGATGAATATATGCATCGACTCATTCAAAGCGCCGAAAGTCGAATGGAAATGTTCATCCATCTCCGGCAGGTAGAATGTATGCGATCCGTCAGAGGTTATTTTAAGTATTCTTGCCGGTTTTTCGATAAGCCACCTGTTTTAGGTAAAGATAGATATTAACTGTTTATCGCGATGCCAGTTCATGTTCATATATCGCTGAAAGCAGCAGGTAATATTCTTTTTCCGTTTCGATAAACCTGTCTTTTACACTGTAGATCGCTGTAAGTTCTATAATATAGTCGACAAGAGATATCTCCCCTGAATCGAGTGCAACCTTCAGAAGTTCAGCATTGTCTGCGCTGCCTATCAGTTCATCAAGTTTCTGTCTGGTCGTTCTCACTGACTCCCATGAATCAAAGGTATAATTGAATTCCATTTCGAGTCTCGACAGCTCACTCTCTGAGCTGGCCATCTGGTATGAAAGCATAGCTTTGGCTGCATCAACATTACCCCTGTTTTGCCAGAGAGGTATGGTTACACCGAGAGTGGGTCCGATAAATTGTTCACCTGATACTGATTCCGATGCATAACCGATCCCGAATGCCGGCAGTTTACCTGTCTTTTCTACACCAACCTTCTTTTCTGCAACCTCCTTTCTCTTCTCCGGTATAATAAATGCCGGGTAGATATTCCTCCTTACCGTCAGGAGGCTGTCCCTGTCGGGTTCGCTGAAATTCGGGTATTCTGCATTTTCGAGGATTGATGAATTTCCTCCGCTTATATAGTCCAGGGCTGCAATCATCGAGTTAATAGTTTTACCCTTATCGGTGACCATTGCCTCCATCTCGCCTGTACTCAGCCTCACCTTGTTATATTCAAGGATTGTTGCCGTACCGTTATCAACCATCTCCCTGTATGATTCTTCCAGCTTTTCAAAGAGCTCCATCCTTTGTATGTATTCATCAAGGAGTTTCCTCTCTGCGATCAGATCGATAGCCATCTCCCTTGACTGACCAAGGATACCGGTTACGGTATTCTCATATTCGATCCTGGCAAGTTCAATATTGGTGTCCCTGAGCAGTTTTAGTTTTGCGTACCTGGAAGGGAAATCAAATTCCTGCACAACAGCCCATGTGATCTTGTTACCGGCTGTTTCTGGCTTGCCCGGGAAATAACCAACGTCAACCCTTGGATCACTGGGGGTAAGTCCCCTCCTTGAGCCTGCCATTTCGTAATTCATCAGCTCGGTGGCAGCTGTGATCTCAGGACTGTGAATTCGTACACTGTCAATGAACCTGTCTATTTGCTGACCTGATATATTCAGGCTTGCAAGCATAATCAATATTAAAGTATTGACTCTATTCATTGTTCTCATTTTTTCTGTTTAGAAGAAGTTATACTGCCGGTATTACGTAGATATTAAGTAATGTTGAGGAGAGAAGACCGCCAAGTATAACTATGGCCATCGGGCTCTGTATCTCGTTCCCGGGTTCATCGCCTCCCAGGGCAAGCGGTATAAGTGCAAGGGCTGCAGTAAGTGCGGTCATAAGTATTGGGTTCAGCCTGTCTTCCGACCCTGCAATAATCCTTTCCCTGATATCAGTATAACTCTCACCAAGCATTTCATACCTTGATACCAGAAGAAGTCCGTTCCTGGTAGCTATACCGAAAAGTGTGATAAAGCCTATCACGGCCGGTATGCTAATAACGCCTGATGAAGCCCATACCGCATATACTCCGCCGATTAGCGCCAGGGGCAGGTT
>JBJKPH010000067.1:0-2943 GCA_046706585.1 Bacteroidales bacterium
GTGTAATACAGGTCCGAGTCAGTGCAATAGGCATCTTCAAGAAGTCCCAGCACTTTTTTAAGCAACACAGGGTCGTCGGGAGTGGCACTTACCTTTGGAGTAAAGTATGGTATCAGACCATCACAGGTACCTGCTCCTCCTGCTTTAAAGATAGTTTCAATATTATTTTTTGCTCCTTCGGCAGCTGTTTTAGCCCTGCCTGTAAACGTATCGAGTTCATCACACAACATCCCATATACATTTATCACATCCCCGTTATCGAGTTTGCCAAGTTCAAAAAGCTTCTGGGTGACAATCATGTAAATAATATATATGTTTGGACTTGAAGCTTTGGGGTCGATAGAGAATGATTTTTCAAGACTGGCATAGGCCAAAGCAAGTAAATCCGGATCATTCTGACCTTCGTTATACATATCTCCTGCCCTGCGGCCTTCGCAATATGCTTCTTCGCCAAAATATTTGATCCTGGCATCATACACCATATTTATGGAATCAATATATACCTTGTCTTTGGTTTGTTTGTAGAGTTCCTTATACATCGGAACGCCGTGTATATATATATTCTTTGATGAAGAAGGACACTCCCTGAAAATAGTGCGCCAGAATTTCAAAGCCATTTCGAAATTATGCTGATCGTAATAAGTTTTATACAACGATAGATTTCTCATGCAGTTGACACTGTCCTCTCCGTGTCCGAACCTGCTTCCATCCTCAATTCCTTTTTGTCCGAAAAGTGGGATCATAAAAAATGAGATAAGACTTAGAAAAAGTAATCTTTGTAATCCTGCTTTCATCATTTTATAGGTTTTGTTAATCATATTTTCTTTTTAAGAACCAAAATTCGTAGAAATTGAAACTAAGTCCAAGGTTGAAATAGTTTTCCCTGTGTAAACCGTTCCCGAAAGAACCAACCCTGTTCGAGTATTCAAAATTCATATTAATCCTTGATCTGGTTCTGTTCAATGGAAAACCAACTCCAAAAGTAATGCCAAATTCTTTGAGCTGTTCATTATTTAAAACAAAATAATTCTCTCCAAGATGACCGCCAAGGCGGTATTCTACCCTATTAAAATAGTTGTAATTTGCATATTTACTGGGTATAAACTCTGCTCCAAAACTTATTGTGCTTGTATTCCTGAAAGAGTCTTCGTAGCCCAAAAAAGTTGCATTGGTCCAGTATGAGGCCTGGTATGATGCACTTAAAGTAAATTTGTCTTTCTGGCCTGCCGAGAAACCAAATGCAATAGTTGTCGGGAGGGTTATCTTTGCATCCGGCAGGTATTGGTGATACAGCGTGTCGGCAGAATATGGTGATCCGGCGTAAACGGTGAACTTTGTTGTCAGATTCTCATACTCACAGGTATATGCTCTCTTATTTGTAAAACTGAATCCTGCAACAGCAAAGAAATTATTGTCAAAGTCAAATTCGTACTGTGCCCCATAATCAAAATTAAAACCTTTTAAAAGCATGCTTTCGCTTTTCAGGTCATTATAATAATTATTGTCGTCAAGGAAATAGTAAACACTTTCCCTGGTTATTTCTCCGTAGAGGAATTTCATGTTTATTCCCAGTGACAATCCGCCAACAGGATTAATACCTAAGGACATAATTGCCTGGTTATATCCTCCCACACCCTTGTATTTTCTGTCTGTTTCACCCATTACCGGGTCATAATCGGGGTCGCCCACAAGAGTTTTGGAACTGAGATTATAGTATCCCGCACTGTAGGGAGCGATTCCCATGGCAAACCCTATCCGCTTTGTAATGGGGAATGCCATGAATATATGGTGGAGATTCATATCGTCGGAATTATAGCTTGAATTGCCATCCGACAACTTGTTCATCTGGTAATCAAATCCGAAATCCAGTACGAATGAATTAGTATCGAGAGCCGAAAGTGATGCGGGATTCAGATAGTTAATAGTAAGCGGATCCCTTATTGCAACAGCTGATCCTCCAAGTGACCGCAACCTGAAAGTTCCCTGTTCCTCAAGGGTTCCAAGGCCAAAGCGTGAATAGGGTGAATTGATAAGTTTCTGCCCCGAAACGACCGGGGAAAGCATCATCAGCAGGAATATTATTTTTGTTGCTTTAAGCATTGTATATCATGATATTATATAACCCGTCCAAAACCAGGTCAGGTGCAAAAGTAAAAGAAAAATCGATATGATCGGATAGAAAACCGGCATCTCCGCCTGATAAAACCACTTTAAGGCCTTTATATTTTGATTTAAACGTGCGAATATAACTATTTATTTCATAAATCAAGCCAAGGATAACACCCGACCTGATTGCTCCGGTGGTATCATCTCCCATTTCCCTGAAGCTATCTGCTGCCGACACAAGTGGTAACCTGCCGGTGAAATTGTTAAGCGCCCTGAAGCGCATCGATAGCCCTGGTGAAATATTACCTCCTTCATAACTTGCCCCTGATGTAATAAAATCATAGGTTACAGCGCTTCCCGCATCAATTACAAGGACATCCGTCGCCGGGTGATGAACCATGGCACCTGCTATTGCCGCCAGCCTGTCAGATCCTATCGACTCCATTGTCTTATATGCGATCGTAAAAGGAAACTTCATTTCAGGATTCAGGTAATGAACAGGAGTAGATGTACTTTTCAGAAATTGGTCCTTCAGTGGACCGGGCACTGATACATCTGATATGATCACAGCCTTAACATTATTTTCATTGATAAGCTCAGCTATCTTATCATACGGAGCTCCTTCAATACGTGTAATATTGCCTCTTTTGTTATCAGAATAAAGAGCTGTTTTCGACGAACTGTTACCTATGTCAACGGCAAGGATCATAATAAGCAGCAAAATTATCAAAATTGTCAAAAGAAGTCTCTAAAAAAATGTTAAATATTTGAAAATAAGTGGTATGAATCCATGCGAATTGTCTGCTTAACCGTATGGAGGACAGGGCAGGATAATGT
>JBJKPH010000068.1:0-13116 GCA_046706585.1 Bacteroidales bacterium
AAGTAGTGGTACATCCAGGCACAACATCGGCATGAGGATCCTGTACATGATGGGGGTATACAGTAATCAAGGCAACCCGGCCCACCGGCGTTCACGGGGCGATGCCCCGTGATATCGCAGGGCTGCGCCCTGCGAGGCCGGAGGATAGGCTTCCCTTATACTATCTGAGTACTTTGTTGATATCTCCTGGCGCCGCCCGGCAGCTATCACATCTCCCCGGTGATCTTCTCCATTTCGGCCCTGAACTTGTCCATCAGTTCCCTGTTCAGGTCAAGGGGAGGAGAAGCATCTTCGGGCAGGAATGACTTGTAGGGATGATCTTTCGAATATGCATCAAATTCCTCACGTATCGATTTCAGAAGATCGGGTTTTGTAAGCAGGTCAAGGGCTGTAGCGGCCATCACCTTGGCTCCTGTGTTAAGTCCTTTCCAGGCAGCGCTTCCGTAATTGGAGGCTACACTTGACCAGTGGTGACTTATTGCACCCGGGGCTGTACCCGGAAAGCGCAGTGTAGCTGTTGGTGCTACCATTGTAACCTCGCCCACATCAGAAGAGCCACCGCCAACCTGAATATTCGATTTAACCCTGAGCTTGCCCACTTCAGTAGGGTAATCCTGCTCTTTTTTCCCAAGTTCCTTTTGCAGTGCCCTTGCGAAGCTGTTTTCTTCTTCGGTCCAGACAGGCATACCAACAAGATTCATATTGGCCTGGATCAGTTCGGCCATACCCTTGTTTGAATGGCGCTGATGTACCCCGGTAAGGACACGGATCTCATCCAGGGTTGTTCCGGTGGCAAGTGCAGCGCCTTCGGCACATTTAACAACCCGGTCGTACATATCCTCGATCCTTTCGTCGGTATTTCTGATATAGTACCAAACCGAAGCCCTGTCGGGTACCACGTTGGGAGCCTCACCTCCCTCGGTTATTACGTAGTGCATCCTCTGTGTATAAAACAGGTGTTCACGAAGGTAATTGGTTGACACATTCATTATTTCAACAGCATCGAGAGCGCTTCTTCCGTCCCATGGAGCGCCTGCAGAATGGGCTGTTTTCCCTTTAAAGGAAAATATGACCGATATAATCGCATTACCGCTAACGCCGTAATCGGTACTCATTCCGCTGCCGGCATGGTTGTCGATAACAGCATCAACATCATCAAAGAGTCCTGCGCGAACCATATATGGCCTGCTTATTACTGTTTCTTCTGCCGGAGACCCGTAAAAGCGGATCGTTCCCTTGATATTTTCCTTTTCCATAGCCCTTTTTACTGCAATTACAGTTGCCACGCCGGCAGTTCCCATCATATTATGTCCGCATCCGTGGCCGGGAGCCCCTTTTACAAGCGGGTCCTGATATGGTACAAGCGGTTTCTGTGAGATCATGGGAAGAGCATCGAATTCACCTAGTACACCTATTACAGGTTTTCCTTCACCCCATGTAGCAACAAAGCAGGTAGGGATACCAGCCATGTTTTTGCTGACAGTAAATCCCTCATCTTCAAGTGTTTTAATAAGTAATGCAGATGATTTAAACTCCTGCATTCCGAGTTCGGCAAATCCCCAGATGGCATCTGAGATATGACCGAATTTTTCGACGGTGGCTTCCTCCGAAAGGTAGGCCAGGGCGCTTTTCTTTGCTGCATAGTTGGCAGCTTTTTTCACTTCAATAACATTTGAATCCTGTGAATCCTGAGCCATCAGTGTGGCCGGGATCATCACTGAAACAGAGAGAATGATCAGTACGAAGGTTTTGGAAAGTAGTTTCATAAGGCAAAGAATAAATAGGTTATTTTATTGTACCAGTGGTAAATATATCTGTTTTTGTATAATATCCGCCAAAATGTAATTTATAACATAAATCAGTTCATACACTGACTATGTCTCGTATTTAGTGAATATAAGCACAAAGGCTGCTCCGGTAAGTATCCCGAGAGTGTCGCTTAAAAGGTCATAGAGTTCAAACGATCTCGTGGGGATAAGCAACTGGTGACACTCATCGGCAAAGGCAAAAAGGATCATCAGGGATATCACAATAATTATCCTGCCCTTTTCCTTTTTAAAAACACCTTTGGTAAAAGTGAGCATTGACAATAATGAAAGAATACTGTATTCAGAAAAATGGGCAAGTTTGTCAAATTTCAAATTGAACGGCAGCTTGATCAGGTTTATTTCAGGAAGGTGTGGCAATGATGTAAGGGTAAGCATGATAACTATCCATACAACCAGGAAATACCTGGCAAAAGGCTTTATGGCATCCAGAATCCTGTACATGGTAAAAATCCGGATACAAAAATAGGAATAAAGCTTCATTATTATTATTTTATAAAGAAATATTGCGGTCTTGAAGCTCCAATTAAATGTTGTGGTGAAAAAATATCTGTTGCCAGAATATCCTGAATAATATATTTTTGTAAAAAACAAAAGAAAATATGGTAACATGGGAACAGGTCAAAGACCTGGAAGGGCGACGGGATGCCCTGAGGAGGTATCTTTGACATCGATAGCAAGGAAGCAGAGTTAACAGAGGAGGAGAAGAAAACCCAGGAAAAGGGCTTCTGGGATGATCCGCGCCGGGCTGAAGAACATATGCGCAACATTTCAGTCTTGAAGGGGTGGATAAGTGCATTCAATGAGGTAGAAACTGCAGTTGAAGACCTGGAAGTGATCTTTGAATTTGCCCGTGAAAAGGAGGCAAGTGAAGAAGATCTTGATAATCAGTTCGGGATAACACTGGGGAAGGTCGAGGATCTGGAACTGAAGAACATGCTCAGGAAGGAGGAGGACCAGTTTGGAGCAATACTCAAGATCAATGCCGGAGCAGGTGGTACTGAGAGTAATGACTGGGCTTCAATGCTGATGAGGATGTATATCAGATGGGGCGAAAGGAATAATTATAAAGTCAGGGAGCTTGATTTTCTCCCCGGAGATGAAGTTGGTGTAAAATCGGTAACTCTTGAATTCACAGGTGATAAAGCATATGGATATCTGAAGAGTGAGAACGGAGTACACCGGCTTGTAAGAATATCACCTTTTAATGCACAGGGGAAACGACAGACTACCTTTGCATCCGTTTTTGTTTCACCTCTGGTGGATGATGATATCGATATACAGATAAACCAGGCAGATATTACATGGGAGACTTTCAGGTCGAGCGGAGCAGGCGGACAGAATGTGAACAAAGTGGAAACAGCTGTAAGATTGAGGCATGCACCTACAGGGATAGTCATTGAGAACCAGGAAACAAGGTCACAGCTCAAGAACAAGGAGAATGCTATGAGGATCCTCAAATCACAGTTATATGAGCTTGAGCTTAGAAAAAGGATGGAGGAACAATCAAAGATCGAAGGGGAGAAAAAGAAGATCGAATGGGGTTCGCAAATAAGATCCTACGTGCTTCATCCGTATAAAATGGTTAAAGACCTCAGGACCGATCATGAGACCGGGAATGTACAGGCTGTACTTGATGGTGATCTGACCGGGTTTATTAAGTCATATCTGATGGAGTTTGGTGGTCAGTAGTATTCAACGCATCTTTCCCTGTCTGGTGACGAAAAATATATCATCCTTTTGTTCTCATAAGCAAGAATAATATTATATTTTATGACAAAAGGCATAAAATAAATGCTTCTAAATTCCTTTAAATTTGCCTTTTAAAATGACTACCGGAATGGCAGAAGATAAAAGGTTGTTCGATGAGTTCAGTAAAGTATCAGGGGAAGAATCTGCTGAGAGGGTAATACCGGGATTTAAGGGAACTGATCCTGACAAAGATCTGGTATGGGATACGGGCGAGGGGTTTATGCTCAGTCCTTTGTATACAAGGGAAGATCTGGAGAACTTGCCTTTCGCATTTTCTTTGCCGGGTGAATTCCCATACGCCAGGGGAAACAGTGGTGCAGGTAACTCATGGTTAATAAGGCAGGATATTAATGTAACCGATTTCAGGGATGCCAATCATAAGGCTCTGTTTTTGCTTGACCGGGGGATTGACTCACTTGGGTTCATAATTGAGGATAATGTGGCAGTTTCCGGAAGTAATCTTGCGTTGTTGCTTGAATCAATTTATACTGCAGGTACTGAAATAAATTTCAGGTACGGTGGTGATAATAATATCCTTCTGGGATCGGTCGAAGAGGCAGCAGGGATATTTGCGATACCTGTCTCTTCGTTCAGAGGATCACTTGGTGCTGACCCGTTAGGAAGGATAGTAGTTACGGGCAGACAGGAGATCCCGGTGTATGAGAATCTGGATAAGCTTGCCAGGATTATTGAAAATGCCTCTGCTTTTACCAAATTTAGGGTTATTGATATTAATGCAGCCTGCTGGCGTAATGCAGGATCATCAGTTGTCCAGGAACTCGCTCTTGCAATGGCATCGGGCAGTGAGTACCTGACGGGTCTGACAGATTCCGGCGTTGATGTTAACAGTATAGCTGAAAAGACAGGTTTTACATTTGCCACAGGATCGAGTTATTTCAAAGAGATTGCCAAGCTGAGAGCAGCAAGGATACTCTGGGCACACCTGGTAAAAGCATATGGCGGATCGGATAAGAGCGGAGAAACATTTATCCATTCTGTAACTTCAGACTGGAATAAGACTGTATATGATCCTTATGTCAATATGCTGAGAACCCAGACCGAAGTTATGTCAGCTTCACTTGGGGGCGCCGATTCAATAACCACGGGGGCATATGACAGGTACTTAAGGGAACCAGGTGAATTTTCGGAGAGAATTGCAAGAAATCAGCAACTACTATTAAGGGAGGAGGCTTATTTTGGAAAAGTAAGGGATCCCGGAGCAGGTTCATACTATATTGAGAAGATGACAGGTGCTATTGTGGAGAAGGCATGGGAATTATTCACCACTATCGAAGATAAGGGGGGATTACTAAGGTGCCTTGAAAGCGGCTACATTCAGTTGTTGATAAATGAGAATGCGGAAAAGGAAAGGAGAGACCTGGGCAGGGGCAGAAAGAAACTTCTCGGTACGAATATATACCCTGACAGGGGTGAAAGGTTAGAGAAGATCATTCCTGCCATGGAACCAATACTACCAGGCGATACTATGATGGAACCGATAAAGCCAGGCAGGCTTGCTGATGAGTTTGAAAGGGTAAGACTGGCAACAGATCTGGCCATGAAGATACCTAAGGTGTTTTTACTTCCTGTTGGCGACCCTGCAGGAGCAATGGTCAGGGCGCATTTTTGCGGTGGATTCTTCTCTCTGGCCGGATATAAGTTAATTGAAAACACTCTTTTCAGGAGTCCTGAGGAGGGGGCAGGTTTGGCGATCAGTTCAGGTGCTGAAATTATTGTTGTTTGCGGTTCCGATAAGGAGTATCCTGTTATTGTTCCTGAAATTGTAAAGCTCGCGGGAGACAAGGCACTGATAGTTGTGGCAGGCGGGAAGGACAATGAAGGAATACTCAGAGAGGCAGGCATCGATATCTTCATTGATCAGCAATCTGATATACCAACTGTTCTGGCAAAAATAAATCGAATACTGGGAATTAATCAGGAGGAAAGAATATGAGGCCTGAGTTTAATAAATCGGATTTTTCGCAGCCCGGTTCTGTAAAGGGTGATTTCAGGAAATGGGAAAAGGATAATGGCATTACCGCCAGTTGGATGACTGCCGAGCAGTTACCGGTAAAGAGCGTATTCGGGTTCGATGACCTGGAGCATATGGAACATCTTGGGTTCGGTGCAGGAATACCGCCTTTCCTCAGGGGGCCATACCCGGCAATGTATACCACCAGGCCATGGACGATAAGGCAGTACGCCGGATTTTCAACTGCCGAAGAATCAAATGCTTTTTACAGAAGAAATCTGGCTTCGGGTCAGAAGGGTCTGTCAGTTGCTTTCGACCTGGCGACACACAGGGGATATGACTCTGACCACGAAAGAGTAGAAGGCGATGTTGGCAAGGCCGGTGTGGCGATCGACTCTGTTCTTGACATGAAGATCCTTTTTGACAGAATCCCGCTAAACAAGATGTCGGTATCAATGACTATGAACGGTGCCGTGTTACCGGTTATGGCCTTTTACATTGTGGCTGCCCTTGAGCAGGGAGCAAGACTTGAAGAGCTCACAGGAACGATACAGAATGATATACTTAAGGAGTTCATGGTTAGGAACACCTATATCTATCCTCCTGAATTCTCGATGAAGATCATTTCAGATATCTTCGGGTATACATCGAAAAATATGCCCAGGTTCAACTCGATAAGCATATCGGGATATCATATGCAGGAAGCAGGGGCGACCTGTGACCTGGAACTGGCCTATACACTTGCTGACGGGCTTGAATATCTGCGGACAGGTGTAAGGTCGGGACTTGATATTGATACCTTTGCTCCCAGGCTTTCATTTTTCTGGGCAGTTGGGATGAATCATTTCATGGAGATTGCCAAGATGAGGGCCGGAAGAATGTTATGGGCCAAACTGGTAAGCCGGTTTAATCCCAAAGATCCAAGATCGATGGCTTTAAGAACACACAGCCAGACCTCGGGGTGGAGCCTGACCGAGCAGGATCCTTTCAATAACGTGGGGCGCACCTGTATTGAAGCGATGGCTGCAGCACTGGGGCATACTCAGAGTTTACACACCAATGCCCTTGATGAAGCTATAGCCCTGCCTACCGATTTCTCGGCAAGGATAGCCCGAAACACGCAGATCTATCTGCAGGAAGAGACAGATATATGTCGTGCTGTTGACCCATGGGCCGGCTCATACTATGTTGAAACGCTGACCCATGAGATAGCAAGAAAAGCATGGGCTCATATCGAGGAGATTGAATCACTGGGAGGCATGGCCAGGGCTATTGAATCGGGGATACCGAAAATGAGGATCGAGGAAGCTGCAGCTCGCACGCAGGCAAGGATAGATTCGGGTCAGCAGGTTATTGTAGGTACAAACAGGTATCGCCTTGAAAAGGAGGATCCTATTGAAATTCTGGAGGTTGATAACAGTGCAGTTCGTGAAGCTCAGATAAGAAGGCTGAAGGAACTGAGAGCCGGGCGTGATGAGAAGACCTGCCGGGATGCCCTTGACAAAATCACCAGGGCTGTTGAATCAGGAGAGGGCAACCTTCTGGAACTGGCTGTGGAAGCAGCAAAGGCCAGGGCTACCCTTGGTGAAATATCATTAGCATGTGAAAAAATCAAAGGGAGGTACAAAGCAGTGATAAAATCTATTTCAGGAGTATATTCCTCTGAATTCAGCTCCGGCAGGGAGTTTGAAGAGGCGAGAAAACTTGTTGAGGAATTTGCCGCAAAGGAAGGCCGGCAACCCCGGATCATGATTGCAAAAATGGGACAGGATGGCCATGATCGTGGTGCAAAAGTAGTATCAACAGGGTATGCCGACATTGGGTTTGACGTGGATATCGGACCTCTGTTCCAGACACCTTCAGAAGCAGCTCGCCAGGCTGTGGAGAATGATGTTCATGTACTGGGAGTGTCAAGCCTTGCAGGCGGGCACAAAACACTTATTCCACAGGTCATCACAGAGCTGAAGAATCTTGGCAGGGATGATATCCTTGTGGTTGCAGGAGGAGTAATACCTGCACAGGATTACAGGTTCCTCCATGATTCAGGAGTGGCTGCCGTGTTCGGACCAGGGTCATCGGTCGCAGCAGCGGCAATAGAGATCCTAAGAATACTTCTGGCCACAATTGATTAGAGGATGCTGATGATAAATCGCATACTTTTTTATATCTTGGTATAGTTTCAAAAGAATCATGATATGAAAAATAGAACACAGGTATTCCTTTTCGCCTTTCTGGCATTGGTTGCCTTTTCTGTAAACACTGCAGCTCAACAGACCAATTATTATGATCCTCAAACATTCCTGCTGGGTTATTTCAATCCGGATTCATTTCTAGAGGAGCCATATGCAGAATGGTATAACAAGGAATTTGATGGTTACGAACTGAATACCGAACCATTTATTCAGCTCACAATGCTGCCGGTCGACAAGCTTAGCATGAAGGTAGTTATGGGTACATGGTGCCCCGACAGCAGGAGGAACGTGCCCAGGTTCATGAAGATTATAGAGAGCTGGGGTTTCCCGACTGACAAGATCGTTTTTATTGGAGTTGACAGTTACAAGGTAGCTCCGGTTGATGAGTACGATGGCCTGGATATCGAACGGGTACCAACCTTTATTATTTATTATGATAATGTTGAGGCAGGACGCATCATTGAGAATCCTTCGACGTCTTTAGAGAAAGATATGCTGGATATTATCAACAAAGCACTGAAAAACGAAAAGGGAAAGAAATAAATTGTAAAACCTGATTATTATGGAAGAGGTTAACAGGAAAAGCGGTCACGGCCTTGGAGTAGCTTCACTAATCCTGGCTATTGTTAGTATTGTAATTGCAATTATACCCTGTGTGGGATTTATTGCATTTTTTACAGGGATTACTGCTATTATTCTGGGAGCGATTGGTATGTCGCAGGCATCCCGTGATAACAGTCCTAAGGGAATGATGCTGGGGGGCGTTATTGTAGGAGCATTCGCAATTATGATCACATTTGTATGGTTTGCAGTAATTGCAGGGATCTCCCGTAATGCCGACCACCTTGGCGGCAGGTTCGAGAGTTTTATCAATGATCTTAGTAAAGACATTAAGGATGAATTCGACACCAAAGACTTCAAGATAACCATTGAGGAAGGAGACAATAAGGTTGAAATCCAGGGCTCAGCAAACAGGGACCAACAGATCGACCAGCTTGAAGAACTTGAAGGTGTTGAGGTTGAGACTGACAGCGTTAAACAGGATACTTCAGGCGGGCAGTGAAGCACCCTCGCGAACTTACGGATCAGAGCAGGACATATATTCTGATAAACATAATATTTACCGGGATGATAATTTTAATAATTATCTATTCCGGTATTTTTTCTCCCGTGAAAAACGATTATCCAATCCAGTGCATACATGAGATGATCACAGGCAAACCATGCCCTTCGTGTGGTTTGTCTCACAGTTTTTCATATATTTTGAGAGGTAATCTTGAAATGGCAGGGGAATGGAATATTTACGGATTGCGGGTCTTTCTTTTCTTTATTTTCCAGCTTGTTTTGCGTATATCTTCAACTTTCGCGATCATGACCGATGAGAAGAACAGGAAAAGGATAATAGCACTGGACATTACGCTGTCGATTGTGTCATTTATCCTGGCTTTCAGACAGTTTGCAGCTTATTACGTGGCCGGATTGTCGGGTTCATTCACAATCTCATCGATAATGGCATAAACCATATCATAGTCGTAGCCCCGGGAAGCCGCGAACCTGAACAGCTTACCTTTCATGTCGAACCTGTTCTTTGCCCTTGTGCTTCTCATTTTTCTTTTCAGTTCATTTCTGATAAGTGTATTGTAATCATCACTTTCTATACTTTCCAATGATCCCGAGATGATATCTTCCGGAATCCCCTTTCCCCTGAGCATGATTCTTAATTTTGCCTTTCCCCACCTGTTGAATCTTAACTTGTCGGTAACGTAAAATCGGGCGTACCTGGCATCGTCAATGAATTTTTCCTCACGGAGAACAGATATGGCCCGGTTCCGGTCAGATTCATTTTCCATTCCCCATTCCTCAAGTTTTTTCAGTATATCGGAAGAGCATTTTTCTGACCTGCTGCACAATATGCGGGCTCTTTCCAACAGAGAATTATATTTATCAGGTTTCATTATTTTACAGCTGCAATTATTCTCTCCCTGCCATTGAGGTCACATATTACCCTTACCTGTCTGAAGCCAAATTCACTCAACAGCATGGAGGTCTCCTTGCCCAACGATTCATTTATCTCGAGATATATCTTGCCGTTTTCTGCAAGGCCCCTTACAGAATAGCCGGCAATTGCCCTGTAAAACAGCAGCGGATCATTATCGGGCACGAACAGGGCTCCATGAGGCTCGAAGCCGGTAACGTTGAGGTTCATATTTTCTTTTTCACTCTCCCTGACATAGGGAGGGTTACTTACAATTATATCAAACGGCTCTCCGATAGAGTAGGAGGGTGACATGATATCTTCTTTGAAAAAATCCACCCTGCACTGGTTGATACGGCAATTTTCAGCGGCCACCTTTAGGGCTTCGCCGGAAATATCGGTTGCCGAAATACCTGCAGCCGGCATGTTGACCGACAGTGAGATGGCTATTGATCCGCTCCCCGTACCAATATCTATAATTGATGGAGACCAGCTATTGTTTTCCCTGATCACAAGGTCGACCAGTTCCTCTGTTTCCTGTCTCGGGATAAGTGTGTGCTCATTAACCTTTAATCTCAGACCAAAGAATGAGGTTTCGCCAAGTACATATTGTACAGGTTTGTGATTTTTCAGATCACCACATATTTTATTAATTTTATCCCACTGCTCGCGCCCGACAGGCCGGTGAGGGTCAGCCAGCAGCGAATTTCCGGTTAGTCCGGTAATATGGGTAACCACAATCAGGGCAATTGCCCTGGCTTCACCTGCCGGGTAGATTTCCCTGATGCTATCGATAACCAGTGATATGGCATCCCTGGTGCTATTTCCTGATTTGGCCATCTTTTCAAAAATAATATAAATGGTCCAGATGGTAAGAGGAGACGATAATAAATATATGAAGAGAGCCCTTGAACTCGCTTCAATGGCCGGCGGCAGCACAAGGCCAAACCCGCTTGTGGGTGCGGTAATTGTCCATAACGGAAGGATAATTGGTGAAGGTTATCATACAAAAGCAGGAAGAGCTCACGCCGAGGTGGTTGCCGTTAATTCGGTGAAGAACCCGGAACTACTGGGTGAATCGACCATTTATATAACCCTGGAACCATGCTCTCATACCGGAAGGACACCTCCATGTGCTGACATGATAGCACAACTGGGTATCCCGAGGGTTGTGATCGGGACAACAGATACAAGCAAAAAGGTATCAGGCAAAGGGATAAAGATAATAAGTGACGCAGGGTGCGATGTAATTACAGGGATACTTGAGGAGGAGTGCAGGGAGTTGAATAAAAGGTTTTTTACATTCCATGAAAAGAAGCGTCCCTATATAATCCTTAAGTGGGCACAGAGCAATGATGGCTTCATTGACAGGCGTGTAAGTCCGGAACATGGTTCCGGATCATACCGGATAACAGGCTGGCAGGAACGATTGGCCCTGCACAAATGGAGGACCATGGAACATTCTATTATGATAGGTGCAGAAACTGCACGAATTGATGATCCTCAGTTGACTGCCAGGTACATATCCGGTCATGATCCGGTCAGGGTTATTGTGTCGGACAGCGGAAAACTTGACAACGGACTTAAAATATTCACTGATGGCGGGAAAACCATCGTATATACAAATAATAAGTATCACAGTTTATCAGGCCGTGATTGTGTGATTTGTGGCAACGGGGATATTACCGGTACGATAATGCAGGATCTTTATTCCAGGGAAATACAATCGGTAATGGTTGAAGGAGGTACAAAACTCCTCAGACTATTTATTGACAAGGGGTTATGGGACGAAACTCGTATTTTTACAGGCCGTGAAATGTACGGCGAAGGAATTCCGGCACCGTTATTTGCATCTGGCCTTCTGGTTAATGAAACCAGTTATCCCGAAAGTGTCCTGAGAGTTTACAGAAACTACCCCTGAGTGGATAATGTAACTGAAAAATTGTAACTTTGAATGGAACAGTTTTATGCTGAATAGCGTACAAAGTCAGAAAAAGCAGGTGGTGAAACACACTGAACCTGAAAATTATATTAATATGAAAAAGATAGTTTCACTGTTATTAATCCTGTCTGCTTCGCTTTCCCTTGCCGGACAGAAAGCAAAGGATTATTATAAGGCGGGCGACACTTTCATGAAGAATGGGAAATATGATGAAGCGATCACTCAGTACACGCAGGCAATAAACCTGGACCCGACATCCACCAAAGGGTATATGTTACGTGCTGATGCATATGAGCAAACAGGTAATTATGAAGAAGCATATTCAGACTATGACAAGGCAAGGGCTTTTGATCCAAAGGATGTAAATATTCTGATTAACCTTGGAAGGATATGTAACGTACTGGGTAAGTATGAGGAGGCGCTGGGGATACTTAATAATGCCTCAAATGTGGCGAAACGGGAAGAGAGTATCTATCCTGAAAAGGTGAAAACCCTGCTGGGACTGGGGCAGTATGACCAGGCTTTGAAAGTCTCTGATACAGCTCTTCTGTTCAAGGAGAACGAAATTAATTATTACCAGCGTGGGGAAGCGTATGAAAATCTTTTCGACTATACCAGGGCAAAAAAAGATTATGAGAAGGCTGTGTCGAAAGAAAAGGATTATGCCCCTGCAAGGCTGGCTCTTGCAAGTCTGCTGATCAAGGAAAAAAACCTTGACGAAGCGATGAAGAATGTTTCTTATCTGATAGATAAAGACCCGAAAAGCACTGACGCATTTAAGGTCAGGAGCGAGATTTATGTGGCGATGCTAAATTATCCCGCTGCTATCGATGATATTTCCAGAAACATACTTCTGGAGCCTGACAATCCTGACAATTACTATATCAGGGGAAAGTACTATCAGGAGTTCAACCAGCATCCCAATGCAATTAATGACTTTTCAAAGGCCATATCACTTGACAAGGACAACCCGGACCTCTATTTTGAAAGGGCGAAATCATATGAGGAGATCATGAATTTTGAGCAGGCTGCAAAGGATTATGCTTCAATTACCGCATTGTCGGAATTTGATATGAGGGCAAGGAAACTCCTGAAGGAGGCCAACGACAGGATCTATGAAATAAACAGGGAGAGTGATGCTCCTGAGATTATTGTTTCAAATCCGGTTGTGGAAAACAATAAAGTTGAGATCAAAGGCGATGCTGATAAAGTAATGGTATCAGGAAATATAAATGAAAAGAGCGACCTGAAGTCTCTTTTTATTAATGGTAACCTGGCTCTTGTCGAGAAGAAGGGTAATGGATCATATGAATTCCTGTCCAATATTGACATCAGGGATAGTGATAACATTTCGATAGTTGCAACCGATGCATACGACAATACTTCGAAGATTGATTTGGATATTGTAAGAACGGAGGTTACGCCACCAACAGTCACAATTATAGCTCCATATGCTT
>JBJKPH010000069.1:0-2306 GCA_046706585.1 Bacteroidales bacterium
TTAATAATCCTTCTCGTGTACACATCATTGTGAGCCGGGATGATCTTTATAAGTTTCAGGTCGCTAACGAATCATTCGACAGGTTTATAAAACTGCTTCTTCGTTCCTATACCGGGATGTTCACAGAATTTGTTCCGGTGAATGAAGAAGCCCTGGCTAAGAAATCAGCCTCTTCGCGTGATACGATATATCAGTTTCTTGTTAAGCTGTCAGCATATAATATTATTCGCTATATCCCTGGTAAAAGGACTGCCCTGGTTATTTTTACAGAGGAACGACTCGTAAGGAAAGCACTTATAATATCGCCCGAGAACTACTCGGATGTTAAGGATAAGTATGATGTAAGACTTAAAAAAATGATAGAATATGCCGATTTGGATACACATTGCAGGTCGGTGTTCATTCTGAACTATTTCGGAGAGGAATCTGACAGGTGCGGTATATGCGATGTTTGCAGGGAAAGAAATGAACTTGACCTGAGCAAGTATGAATTTGACCTCATACTTGAGGAGATAAAGTCCATACTGGGAGATAAAAATCCTGATGCGGAGGAACTTGTTTCACTTGTTGACTACCCCGAAGAGAATGTTGTGAAGGTCATCAGGTGGCTTCTTGATCATAACAAAATCTTAAAAGATAAAAACCATCACCTTTCATGGAAATCCTGAGATAATATATCTTACATTCCAATGATTCCCGACATTCATTTTGTATTTTTAGCCTGTCAATAACATCTCTTATCGATGGATCTTCATTTCTCAGATGCTTTAAAGCTCAGGCAGCCGAATGCTTTTAATGTGATGGTGAAACCAACAGGTTCAGTCTGTAACCTGAATTGCACATATTGCTATTATCTTGAGAAGAAAAAGCTGTTTCCCGGTAAGAATGATTTCATACTTGACGAGAGTCTGCTGGAACTTTTTATCAAGCAGTATATTGAATCGCAGGATATTACTGAAGTAACATTTACCTGGCAGGGGGGCGAACCGACTCTTCTCGGACTTGACTATTTTAAAAAAGTAGCAGAGTTGGAAAAGAAATATTCCAATGGGAAGCAAATAAGTAATTCATTTCAGACAAACGGAACAAGATTAAATGATGATTGGTGCAGTTTTTTTGCCGATAATAATTTTCTTGTAGGAATATCTATAGACGGAGAAGAGCACAACCACAATTATCACAGGAAGACTTATTCCGGCAGACCTACATTTAATGCAGTTATGAAGGGAATAGAATTGCTTCACAGCCATAAAGTCGAATTCAATACTCTCAGTACTGTGAACAGTTATAACGTACATTTTGCTTCTGAAACATACAGGTTCCTGAAACATATAGGAAGTGGTTTTATGCAGTTCTTACCAGTTGTTGAGAGGATTGCAGATGATAATGATGAAGGAAGTCTTGATCTCGTTGAACCGGGATTTACAGGAGAGGCATCTGTCACCGGCTGGTCTGTTAGCGGAAAGGATTACGGCAATTTTCTTATAACAGTATTCGATGAATGGGTGAGGAGGGATGTTTCGAAATATTATGTTCAGATATTTGATGCCACCCTGGCCAATTACGTTGGTGCCATGCCCGGCCTGTGCGTATTTGCCGATACCTGTGGTGACAATATGGTCCTGGAACACAACGGCGATGTCTATTCATGCGATCATTTTGTTTACCCTGAGCATTATCTTGGTAACATAAGGGATATTTCTCTTATTGATATGGCAAAGTCGCAGAAGCAGTTTGACTTTGGACTTTCGAAAAGAAACTCACTTCCTCAGTATTGTCTTCGTTGCGATGTCCGTTATGCCTGCAGGGGTGAATGTCCGAAACATCGCATATCAACCACACCCGATGGTAAACCCGGACTGAATTACCTGTGTGAAGGGTATAAAAAATTCTTTCATCATGTTGAGCCCTTTATGGAATATATGGCCAAAGAGCTTAAGAACAAGCGTCCGCCGGCAAATGTCATGACATGGATAAGGAACAGGGAAAACCAGGTGGTAAAGCCTGTTATGCCTGAAAGAAACGATCCCTGTCCGTGCGGCAGCGGAAAGAAGTTCAAGAATTGCTGTGCAGGGAAACCGTGGTACAGGTAGGGAGGAAGGTTTTCGGTATGCGGTTTGCGATACACGGCCCTGAAGAGCAGGATCTTCGCATCGCTTCTATCTGCGGTAATCGTCATGGAGTGATCAGTAAGCGGTAATCGATGATCGATAATTGTAATCAAAAGGAGGATTCACCCTCTTGGGAGGGGTTAGGGGCATAGCCGCCAACCAAAGAGATTATATGCATCAACCAGGACTGTGAAG
>JBJKPH010000070.1:0-3940 GCA_046706585.1 Bacteroidales bacterium
GTTTAAACAGTAGTAATTATTCTATTTTGATCATTTTCTTACAACCCTGTACCAGGCCCTTATACCCTTTCCTGATATTTGAAGAACATAGATGCCGTTCGCCAGTTTTTCACCCGGAATAATGATCTCTTCACCTGCCTGGATGAAAGGAATATCTGACTGGTATACTTTTATACCTGTTATTGTATAGAGTTCAATCCTGATATCTTCGTAAGTTCCCTGTGAAAGCAGTCGCAGCTGATCGCTAAACGGGTTTGGTGCCGGAGTGAAAGCCCCGTTGTTGACGTTAAGGTCACTTATACCTGTTATCTGCACCATTATCCTGGTTGTATCGTTATTCAGGTAATTATCATTTTGCATCGAATAGACCATCAGGTCATATTCGCCCTCTGCAGACAGGTCGGCAGTCTGGCTGAATGATACTTCTATGGTATCACCAGGTTCCAGCAGATTATCGAAAGTCTCAATTACCGGAATCGCCGAATTGACCGAGTAGGCGAGAGTAAAACCGTTTAATAATTGTTGCCCCAGGTTTGATACACTGGTGGTTATTACCTCCTGCCGGTTACTTTTTGAAGGAGTTGCAGGGGAGGTGATCTTGTTGACAGCCAGGTCATTCTCAAGGAATGATATTCCCGGAAATCTTACATAGTCGATCCAGGCAGCATCTTCGCCGGCACTTAGTGAACCATCCTTACTGTATTTCCATTCGAGGTAGTGGACACCTTCCTTAAGGTTCCATTTCCATAGTTTCCATCCTGATTCACCTGATTCCCTGAAGATGATCGAGCTATCTGCACTGAATGAGAAGAAATCATAGCCTGTTTCCGACGATACCCTGTACCAGAACCTGATAGTATCTTCTTTCGGAATATTGAGGTACATAGAGAGTACTGATTCCTGATTGTCTGATATATCGGCTGACCTGGCTGAATATACATTACTGTAAGCTTCACCATAAGTGAGAATCCATGGATAGGTACTGCTGTTTATCCAGGGGAACAGTGAGAAGTTATTTGACTCAAAATCCTCTGTCGACCTGCCTGATGTAATACCAAGCATCAGTGTGTCGGAATATGGAGGGCAATCGAGAACAACATTAAAATTGATCATCCCGGCATCCGGCGTTTCAGCAGCCAGGCTTGCAGGCATATGTATCTCGGTATTGGTGCCTTCAGGTAATAATTCGTCAGCAGAAGTGGCCGGATCAAAAATAATGTATGGTGATCCGTCAGTTATGGAAATATGTCCTGAAGTACTGCTCGATCCTGTGTTCCTTATCCTGAAGACCACATCGAACGATTCACCCGGCTCTGCCAGACCGTTTCCGTTACCACCGGCCATATCATCAACATAGCAACTCATAATTTCCGGCTCGGGTGCATGAATACTGTTATCAAAGCTGAAAGATGCCTTGTGTCCATTATTAAATACATCAATAGTATAGTTAACTATTGCCATATTCGGAATGCTGTCGCCGACATCAACTGTAAAAGCTGAAGGGATGGTTATACTGGTCAGACCATCTACGTTGCCTATCCAGGCCGAGTCATTTACAATTGAAATATACGGAGACGAACTGGAGACTTTGGCATATACTCCAGTTGCGGCAGCAAGCCCTGCATTCTGCAAGTCGATCTTCAGAGATATCTCTTCAGAATAATCAGCGAAACCATCATTATTACCCCCGGTATCGTTGGTGTTAATGTCACTGATATTTATCCATGCAGTATCAGGCTGTGTAAAATAGACTGTCTTAATAAGCGGCCTGTGGTTCTGTCCGGTAATTACCATAAGGCACGAATCCTTTGACGGAAGCGCCGGTATCTCAAGGTTCACCGCACCCGAGGGCGATGCATATGAAGCATCCCAGAGGGTGTCAAAGTGTGATATTGCAACCAGGGAAAACGGATCTGTGGTCAATGATATGTTTGAAAGAGTTACCGGAAGACTGTCGGGTATATTTACTGCAAAGCTGTCTGTTTTGCCAATATAGGGGCTTAACGAGGGATCACCCAGCAGGGTATATGCTTCCCAGTAATATTTCTTAAGGCTGCTGGTGCTTAACGAGACTGACATATTACCTGCAAAGAGTATCTTTCCGAGCGAAGTGTACCATTCCGATGGATTCTCATTATGTGTATGGAAAAGCCCGTCGTAGAACCCTGGTCCTGAATCTTCAAATACCGGGTCAGTAACTACGGGTGATACACCAACAGCCCAGTAATAATCTTCAGCCCAGTATGAATCCATAGTGCATCCGATAAAACCTATGGCACCCTTGTCTTGTGCCCTTACAAAGGAAGACCCGAAGCAGTTATCCACATTAAACCTGGCGGTCTGGCAGGCATTGCTGATTATCACCGGATACCTCGACTTGTTTGTAAGGCTGCTCACCAGAGTGTAGTCAATTCCGGTATAGAGCCAGCTTGTGCTTGTCCCGTGCCCCGTATAGTTTATGAAGCCAACACCGTCATTGATAAGAGTTTTTACAGAATCGTACCCTGCATTCCTAATAGAGTCATTACCCGAATAATAAAATATCTCAGGTGTTATGTTATTCTCATTGTTAAGATATAATGATGCATAATTAAGCTGTCCGTTCATTTCGGTCACATGGCCTGCATCCTTGCCTGCTACTGCTATAGCCTTCTCATAATGCCTTACAGTATCCGGGAATGAAAAGGTTTCATATTCCACTATCTTGTTTACGATAGATTTCATCTGGGTAGTATCCTTTGCCGGAAGCCTACCGTAGAACATGTCGGGCAGATAATCATAATTTCCGTCAAATTCGGCATATTAGAGATCGGAGAGTATTGATGTTACGTCGGAATATGGTATGATGTTCAGGTCGCCGGCAATGATCAGATACTCAGGAACAGGAAATTGATCACTTGAATTTGAATAGATATATTGAAGCGTATCCTTTATACTGGCAAATGTTCTGGATAGATTGTTTTCACCTACATACAGTTCAATTACCCTGAAGCCTTTACGTGTCTTCCATTCGACCAGCGGTCTGAGGAATTTCTTCATTGCAGTATCCGATACGATCACCATCCTTGGCGGGCTGAGAGTAAATCCCGGGGTTACATAATCCGGATTATAGTCGAGAAGCCCCTTTGTAGTTAGTTCATCGAATCCTGGTGATGATAATGTACCCTTTGAGATCACTGATCTGCCTGAATGTTTGAAATCAATATCAATAACCATCGATTTTACCAGGTCGATATAGTTGGATGCAGGATGATATATAACAGGGTTAATCTGAAGCTGAGCAATTCTCCTGCCCCTGATATTCCCGATTATACTAATACTCACAGTATCACTTACAGGTGGTTTGTCGGTTTTGTAGGCATCAATATCCTGCACGAACCTGGCCTGGTCCTGCTGCTCATTCTTCGTAAGTCCTGGTTGTACAGGTATCATCTTACCCCTGATACCTTTTTCTTCCGGGAATATCCGTTCTGTTACAAGATTTGTAATATGTATTGAAGCAATATCCCTGTCTGTAAGGTCTATAAATCTGGTGATTACAGGTATTTCCGGTACCCCTGGTTCCGATATGGATGTATGACCATCCATATCAAGGTGGTAGAACTCACCCTCACGAACAGCTACCTGTCTGAAACTGAAAGAAGGCAAACTGTACCCTATTTCCAGATGATTTTCGTCACTTTCCCTTACCCGGATACCTCTTTCGCCTGCTTCCTGCCCCTTTGCGGCAGGTAAAATAATGGAAAACAGGTAAATATGAATAAATATAAAGAATGGCCTTGCCAAACGATACAGTTTTAGTATAACCCGAAACACCTACATTCAGCCACCAATATACCAAAATATGTTCTTTATTAAAAGTTGTTAAGATATTGATTATTTCCCAAGCTATGAATCTTTATCTTTTGCAAAGGCCACTATAATTGCAATGAAGTTGATA
>JBJKPH010000071.1:0-5979 GCA_046706585.1 Bacteroidales bacterium
GGCTTTCGGCCATATATTTATCGGTAAAGGGTTGTCGGGAGGTGATATAGGCAAGATCACGGAACATGAAAAAAGGCTTTTTGAATATCATCATTTAGTTGATCTTCTCCTTATTAAGATGAACTAAGCAATATTCTGGTTCAATCCGCTGATATACCTCTATGAACGATCACACAGGGCAGTGCATGAATACCAGGTCGACGAAACAATGATACGTAACGGCGAGGATATCCCGTCATACCAGCGGCTGATAATGAACCAGCTATTCAACACAAAACTTTTTTCAGTACAAAACGCCTTCTCAGGCAATACATTAATCAAAAAACGTATGATCATGATGACAAAGAAAAGAAGTGGAAGAATTGCGGAGCTTAAGCTCCTGCTCGTAGTGCCGGTTGCACTATTGCTCTTTTTTGCCTTCTCCTGCAAAGAGGAGAGTGAAGTAACTGCTCAACCTCAGACAATCGAAGAGAAAACAGTGGCCACAGATAATGCTGCATCTTCACAGTTTTCCAAACAGGCTGAACTTAAAAATATAGAAGAGGATGAACGACCATATGCGGTCGTAGAAGATATGCCAACTTTCAACGGTGGCGATGTCAACAAGTTCAGGGATTGGGTAGCTCATAATGTAAATTACCCGTCAATTGCCAAAGAAAACGGTATCCAGGGCAAAGTATATATAATGTTCATTGTCGACAAGAACGGGGATCTGACAGATGCAAAGATAATGAGAGGTGTTGATCCGTCACTTGACAACGAGGCTTTAAGGATTGTCAGGTCATCTCCTAAATGGAAGCCTGGAATGCAAAAAGGTGAGGCCGTTAATGTCAGATATGCTATAACTGTTAATTTCGCCCTCCAGTAGTCGAAACATTTTTGGACAGTAAAATGTGTTGGTCCGGATTTTATGATCCGGACTTTTTTTTCACTTACTTTCCCCTCCTTTTCAGAAAGGGAATTGCATGGGGCTAGGGGCATGGTGCATGGGACACGGGGCATGGTGCATGGGACACGGGACATGGTGCATGGGACACGGGACATGGAGATTGTGCTAAAATAGTTTTCTCACATTGCTCCTTGCTCCTTGCCCGCCGAAGGCGGAAGAGCTATATTTGCAGAAATATTCTCTTATGACCTTAAACGACAGGATAAGCGCTTTCGCTGAACTGGGTTCTATATTGACAGGTACCATCTCCGGCAACCTGCAGTCGCAACAGGCTGGTGAACTGGAAGCACTGATTGACAGGCAGGAAGATGTGAACAGGTGGTTCACACCTGATAATGTAAAAATGTCGGTCGGATCGATCGGAAGCATGCTGACAAGGGAGAAACTGGTTGAATGGGTCAGCAGATATAACATACCCGACAAACCCGGTAATCCCAGGAATATAGGCATTGTGATGGCCGGTAATATACCCATGGTAGGCTTCCACGACCTCCTCTGTGTTCTTCTTTCAGGTCACAGGCTTATTGCCAGGACAAGCTCAAAAGAACCTGAACTGATGAAATACATGGTTTCACTCCTGATATCGGTCGAGCCCCGGTTTAAAGATATGATAAGTATAACCGGAGACACACTAAAGAACTTTGACGCCATAATAGCTACCGGCAGCAATAATACATCCCGCTATTTTGAATATTACTTCGGTAAATACCCACATATCTTCAGGGGAAACAGGAACAGTGTGGCAGTGATCAGCGGTAATGAAAAACCAGGCCAGCTTGAAGCATTGGGAAATGATATATTCTCCTATTTTGGTCTCGGATGCAGGAACGTATCGAAAGTAATGGTACCCCAGGGCTACAACACTGAAGCACTGCCCTCATTCTGGGGATCATGGAAAGATATCGCCCTGCACAGGCCCTATGCAAATAATCTCAACCATCAAAGGGCACTATTTATTATCAACCGCAAACAATTTACCGATGCTGAATTTATTCTGCTCAGGGAAGAGAGATCTCTGACATCACAGGTTGGAGTGCTGCATTATGAATTCTACCCCGATGCTGAGTACCTCGAAAATTACCTTTCATCCAACACCGAAAAGATACAGGTAGTAGTCGGTGAGCACGGTATAGATTTCGGTTTTTCACAGCATCCTGAACCGTGGGAATATGCCGATAACAGGGACACTCTGCAATTTTTAAATTCTCTCTAATATTTTTTTTCGATATATTTTTTTTTTAAAAAAATAATTACATTGCGGGTACCAAAACGAAAGAAAAATGGTATACAAATTCGTGGTAATTTCCGGTGAAGATGATGCGTTTCTGAGGGAGTTTGAGATTCTTGAGGACAATACACTTCTTGATTTTCATAATGCATTACAGGAAGAACTGGAATATGACAGGTCGCAGATGGCAACTTTCTTTACTGCATCAGACAGGTGGGAAAAGGAGGAGGAGTTTACCCTTTTCGATATGGGATCGGCAACAACAGTGATGGAAGATGTCATTATTGATGATATTATCCTCAACGACAACCAGAAATTACTCTATGTCTTCGACCTTTTTAACGAACGTGCCCTTTTTATGGAATGTGTCGGAACAACTGAGGAGGTTGATGAAAGGGACTACCCGGCATGCACGAATTCTCAGGGGGAGGCTCCGCCGCAGGTTGTCTTCTCAGGATTTTCAAACAATAACGGATTTGCCGATAACGATGACATGGATGACGATCTGGGAATAGATGAGGACTCTGATCTTCCCGACTTCGATAACATTGAGGATTTCGAAGAAATGTAGTCACAATACCGGCTCTGCAAGGAAAATGCAAAAATCATTAATAGTAATTTTAGGTCCAACGGGCGTTGGAAAAACTGCGCTTGGAATTGAAATGGCCCATTCTTTCATGACCGAGATATTATCTGCCGATTCACGTCAGTTTTACAGGGGTATGAGCATTGGCACGGCAGCCCCTTCCGCGTCACAGCTTGCAGAAGTTAAGCACCATTTTATCCAGCACCTTTCGCCCGACACCTATTACAGCGCAAGCCTGTACGAAAGGGATGTCATGAAACTGCTACCCTCACTTTTCGAAAAACATGGGATAGTACTCATGGTTGGTGGCTCGGGCTTATATATCGATGCCGTATGCTACGGTATCGACGATATACCCGATGTTGATCCTGAAATAAGAAATAAATACCTTGATAAATACCGTAAAGAGGGGATTGAAAGCATAAGGGCAGACCTTAAAATTCTTGATCCAGTACATTACCATAAGATCGACCTCAGGAATTATAAGAGGATACTCCGTGCTCTTGAGATTTGTGCAACTACAGGGAGACCATACTCATCGTTCCTCAACAGGGAGAAGCCTGCGAGAGATTTTCAAATAGTATGGATTGGGCTGAAATGCGACAGGGAGGCACTCTATGACACAATAAATAAAAGAGTTGACACAATGGTTGCCGAAGGGCTTGAAGAAGAAGCCAGGAGCCTGTTGCCATACAGGAAGTATAATGCCCTTAATACCGTGGGATATCGCGAGATGTTCGATTATTTCGACGGAAAGGTCACATTCGAAGAGGCTGTTTTGCTTATCAAACGAAATACCCGAAGGTATGCCAAACGGCAGATGACCTGGTGGTCGAGAAATGAAAATATAAGATGGTTCGATAAGGGGAATAATGAAGATATTGCTTCCTGTATCAGTTCGTGCCTTACTGGCTCACTCTAAATTCCTTCCAGTGTTTTGAGCTTCCTGATAGCTTCCCCGTGATCTGCGGCCCTGAACACGGTGCTCCCGGTAACCAGAATATCCACCCCTGTATCCACAAGCTTCCTGGCATTTGAAAAGTCAATACCTCCGTCAACCTGTATCTTTACATCATAACCGCCGGCAGCTATCATCCCTTTCAGTTCTTTAATTCTCCCATAACTGTTCGTTATGAATTTCTGACCACCATAACCAGGATTTACAGCCATTATCAGCACCATGTCGATAAATGGAAGAATATCAACCAGCATGGAGACAGGTGTGGAGGGGTTTAGCGATACACCTGCCGTCATACCCAACTCCCGTATCTGTGTAACGGCACGGTTGATATGCCTGCATGCCTCGTAATGAATTGTCAGGTTTGAAGCGCCGGCATCTCTGAATCTTTCAATATATCTGTCAGGCTTAACGATCATCAGGTGAACGTCAAGAGGTTTCTCAGAGAGTTCCTTTATATACTTTATCACGGGAAATCCGAATGAGATATTCGGAACAAAAACCCCATCCATAATATCCAGATGAAGCCAGTCGGCAGAACTCCGGTTGACTGCGGTAATTTCATCTTCCAGCCTGCCAAAATTTGCAGCAAGCAATGAAGGTGACACTTGGTGATCCATTCTAAGAATTTTCGGTAAAGATAATATATTGGTTCCTAACCGAGATAGGTTTTCAGTATTTTACTACGGGTTGTATACTGGATTCTTTTAAGAGCCTTCTCTTTTATCTGCCTTACCCTTTCGCGGGTCAGCCCCAGTTCCTCCCCTATCTCCTCAAGTGTAAGAGGATGTTTCATGCCAATACCGAAGTAGAGCTTTATCACTTTCGATTCCCTGGGTGACAGGGTACTGAGAGCCCTCTCAATCTCATATGCCAGCGACTCGTTGATCAGGTGTTTGTCGGGTGAAGGGGTCTCATCGCTCTGAATAACGTCGTACATGCTGTTATCTTCCTCGTTGCTGATCGGTGCATCCATGCTAACAGTCCGGCCATTGGTACGGAGCACCTCCTTAACCTCTTCAGGTGCCAGCTCGAGTACGTCGGCAATCTCCTGCGGCGACGGTTCTCTCTCATATTCCTGCTCAAGGCGGGCAAACACCCTGTTTATTTTATTTATTGAACCAATCTTGTTTACCGGGAGTCGCACAATGCGTGCCTGCTCGGCAAGTGCCTGAAGTATTGCCTGCCTTATCCACCATACTGCGTATGAAATAAATTTGAATCCCCTGGTCTCATCAAATCTCTGGGCTGCCTTTATAAGTCCAAGATTACCTTCGTTGATAAGGTCAGGCAGTGTCATTCCCTGGTTCTGGTACTGCTTGGCCACTGATACTACGAACCTGAGGTTTGCTTTTACAAGCTTTCCGAGAGCCACCCTGTCTCCTGCCTTGATCTTCCTTGCAAGAATAACCTCTTCCTCCGGAGTGATCAGATCCACCTTACCAATCTCCTGCAGATACTTGTCAAGTGACGGAGTATCCCGGTTTGTTACCTGCTTGGTTATCTTTAACTGCCGCATGGGTTACTGGTTTTGGGTGTCAACCGGGGTTAGCGGTGAGTACAATTTTAGTAAAAAAAAAAGTTATCAACAACAGGTAAACAACTTAAAATGATTCTAAAATAGATTGAAAACTAACCCCTTTTCTTGCTGAAATAGAAAAAATTAACGTTAATATTCCCTAAAATTGAGATTTTTTGCGAAATTTGTATTGTATTATTTTCAGGTTTTATTTATAATTGCACCGGTTTTTACCGAAAGATTAATCAGTTTTCATAACGCATCCACAATAATCTGTACCAGGATATCCTGATACGGATGTAAATATCAGATTTCTTTTTGATCAAAATCAAATTCAAATTCATTTTCCTAAGAAGATATTATAACTATGTATGACATTCTTGAGTTAAACAAAAAGCTGCTCCCGGAATTACGAGAGATTGCTAAAGAGCTTAAGATCAAAAGAGTAGAATCACATCGTAAACAAGATCTGATTTATCTTATTCTTGATCAGCAGGCTATTGTCGGTGCATCCGACAGAAAGAATAAAGAGAGGGAGAAGGATCCAAAGCCACAGCGTGTACAGGCAGGAGCAGCAAGAACCGATGCATCCAGGGATGAGAAGAAGGATAACCAGCAGCAGGCAAAAAAGCCGGCAGGGCAACCACCTTCAGCAGCCTCTGCACATCAGCAGAGTCAGCAGTCACAGCAGGGTCAGCAGCCGCAACAGGTTAAACCAAACCAGGGCACACAGGCGAGG
>JBJKPH010000072.1:0-7044 GCA_046706585.1 Bacteroidales bacterium
GTATTACCTGGTCGTTGGTATATGAGTGTATTGTAGTCATGTATCCCTGCTCGATCCCGAACTTGTCGTTCAGCACCTTTGCTACAGGGGCCAGGCAGTTTGTTGTACATGATGCATTGGATACACATTTATGTTCCGGACTGAGATGCTCATCATTAACTCCAAGTACAATAGTGGCATCTATCTCGTCTTTTGAAGGGACAGTCAGAATGACTTTCTTTGCACCATTCTTAAGGTGGTCGCCATAACCTCCTTTGGCACTTTCCCTTGCCCTGAAGACGCCAGTAGACTCTATTACCACATCAGGTGTCTGTGCCCATGGAATTGCCGACGGGCTTCTTTCGGCAGTAACCCTGATCTTTACTCCGTTTACAATAATATTCTCGGTATCGTGAGAGACGCCCGGGAATTTACCCTGCGTTGAATCATACTTGAGCAGGTGTGCCAGTGTGGCTGTATCTGTCAGGTCATTGATCCCGACGATCTCAATATCAGGTCTTTCGTAGGCAATTTTGAATACGTTCCTTCCTATCCTGCCAAATCCGTTAATAGCTACTTTAATCTTCGACATATCTTTTGAAAAATTTAGTTAATTACTTGAGACCGCAAAAATATAAAATAATGATGAATCGGGAAAGCATGACTGTGAATAAAAAAACAGGTAATGTATTATTTATTTCCTGAAGAAGATAGTTCGCGGATTACCTGATCCGGGTTCGTAAGGATCAATAACCAGTCCCATTCTGAAGCCGGCGAAGAGGGTAAAGAAAAAAGCCCTGTTGTCATCGGCTGCCATAATTGGGATCTTCTTCGGGAAGGCTTCAATGCTTGTCCCGATCTCAACAGCCTGAATAACCTTATCTTCCTTGCTGAATTCAAAATCGATAGCCCCCCTGACGTATAATCCCGGAATAAATCCCAGTTCATTCAGTCCTTTAATAAATGATGCTTTGCTGTATATCAGTGAAGGATCGTGTATGTCGGGGTCAAACTTCTCCTGTCTTACCTCATAGGTGCTTCCACCCGAAGTAGGGTAAAGAACATTATAATATATAGGTTTGGCAACCGAAACTATCGGTCCGCCCGCAAAGAGGTACCTTATCGATACTCCTCCCAGGTCGGCTTTTGTGAATATTTCGTGCTGTGTTCCGTATCCTCCCCTGATAAAAATAACGCTGTTCAGTTTGCCGAAAACAAAGTTTCCGCCTGTCTGCACCTGTGGGTTTGAGAGTTTGATCTCCTTGGGGCTTTTTACAACGCTGATATCGAGCTCTATTAGTCTCTTGTTCAGGTAATCGATCCTTTTTCCCTCCCTGTAGCTTACTCCGTAACCATTTGAAGTAAGACTTAATCCAAAGGTCCTTTCGTTACGGTAAAAAATCTTCTGCTGTTCGTCAAGGTCACCCTGGCCAAACAGAAAGGTAAAAGGCAATACCAGTAGTATAGAAATACTCAGCAGCTTAATCATCTCCTGCTGATTTAAAAGATTGAAGGAGCATAAGCGCTCCGGTTAACCTACGTATTCAGTTCCGTTGTCAGCCTGGCTGTAGGCAGGACAGGTATCATTGTTGCATGAACTCAGGGCGAGTGCCAGTATAAATACTACCGCCAGTAAAACTGCAAATCTCTTCATGATCATAACAATTTAAATCAACACAAAAATAGCTTTTTATGTTAATATACAAGCATTATACCAAAATTAATATTTTCTTGAAATATTTTCAAGCGATATATATCATATGACCTGGCCCGATACCAAACCCCGTTATGGTCGGGATTGCAAATCCCGACCAACAAGCTCCTTCAAATCCCGACCAACAGTGTGGGGGGGGGAATCGATCACTCAGTTAAAAACCGGGAATTCGCCCTGTACCCAGGTAATTCCGACACTCTTCAGTTTTTCGGCAAATGCCGGAAAATCGGTGTCGTTGATCTTTTTCAGTTTATTATATTCGGTTTCGAATTTTTCCTTCGCGATATTATACTGTTCAACCTGGGCGCCCATTATTCCATACTCAGCACCCGAATTGGCAGAAAGGGCATATCTTATTCTGCCTGATATTGATGGTACCGATGCATCGGTTCGTGCCGAGCCGGGACTTCTTCCGGTCAAACCGGCCAGAATTTCATCAATGGCATTCTCAAGTTTATTTGCCTCGAGCAACAGGTCATTGGTATTTGCAGGTACCGATGAAAGTTGCTGCCTTATGGTTCCTATCCTTGTTTTCAGGTCACTGGCGTATGAAGTTGCCCCGCTGATAGCTTCATTCAGTTCACCGGCTTTCACCAGGAAATCGAATTTTGCCTTGTAATCGGGTGTTCCCAGGGCATTATTGTTAAGAGTATTCACCCTGAATTTCGCTCCTTCGACGAGGGTTTCAAAGCCGGCAGGGGTATATTTCTCCATCTTTACGCTATACTCACCAGGAGGAACCGACGGGCCCCTTCTCTGAAGATAACTCATATCCCATGAAACCGAACCCATTCCTCTTCTGAGGGATTGCTCTATCTTTCTCATTACCCTGCCTGATGCATCGGTAATAGTAAAAAGAAGGTATGCGCTTTCTTCAGAAGCTTCGGCGGCCATCTCCTCTGCAGTGGGGTAGGTTATCTGCCTGCCGGCCCTCTCGGCGCTACGCTGTGCACTTTGTCTTTTCTGTTTCAGGGTCTCATATCCATCCTTAACATAATAGCGGATCAAAACCTCAGGACCCGGATTGCGAACGGAGAAATTCAGTTCGCCCTGACCTGCAAAGTTGCTTGCCGGGTAGTAAAGGAGTCCGTCCTTTATATTGAAGATATGTGCTTTCCGGGAAGTGATGTCCTGTTTCAGTTCACGGATATAGGAATAGTTATCAAGAACATAGAATCCTCTTCCGAACGTGGCAACAACCAGATCATTTTCCCTTTCCTGTATTGCCATATCTTTTACCTGAATTGTTGGCAGGCCGCTTCTTATACGTTCCCATCTCTTTCCTCCGTCGAGTGTCAGCCATACACCGAACTCTGTACCAATGAACAGAATATCCTTGTCAACAGGATCTTCCTGGATCACATATACTGTGCCTTCAGGGAGGTTTGAAGCTATTGATGTCCATGTTTTACCCTTATCTGTACTTTTGATGAGATAGGGTTTGAAATCGCTTGAGTTCTTTCTTCCGTCGAAACAGGCGTAAACTGTTGAAGCATCATGCCGGGACGGCAGGATATAGTTTACAAAGGTCATATCGGGGACTCCCGGGAAAGAGGAGTATTTGGTCCATGTCCCCCCGTCATCTTCTGTTATCCAGATCAATCCGTCATCAGTACCGGCATAGATCATACCTTTTGTGACGGGTGATTCGGCAAGTGCAAAAATGTTTCCGAATGGTGATGTTGATATTCCTTTTGCGATGGCTTCAGGAGGCCATATTTTGCCCATCATTGGAAGCGAATTCGGATCGATCTGCCTCGAAAGGTCAGGGCTTATTACCTTCCATGAATCTCCCCTGTCGGTACTTTTGAAGACCATTTGTGCAGCAACATAAAGCGTCTTGCTGTCGTGGGGACTTATTAAATAAGGTGTGTTCCAGTTGAATCTCAGGGTAATATCTTCAGCAGCCTGAGGCTTGATTGATACACTGTTACCTGTTTTACGGTCATACCTCCGCAGTCCGCAATACTGTGATGATGCATAAACTACATCAGGGACTTCCGGATCGGGTATAGAAAGGTATCCGTCGCCGCCGATAGTGTATGTCCAGTCTGAATTTACCATACTACCCCTGAGTGTTCTGGACGGGCCGTACCAGGAGCCGTTATCCTGTGCGCCGCCATAAACATTATAGAACGGAAGATCATTATCAAGCCTAACATGGTAGTATTGTGTTATGGGCAGATTACTTTTAAACACCCAACTCTGGCCGCGGTCCCAGCTTTCGTATACGCCACCGTCACACCCCGCAAGATAATAATCCGTATTTTCCGGATCGCACCATAGTGCGTGGTTTTCGACATGCTTATTATTTTCACCGAGAGGCTCCCATGTTTTTCCCCCGTCGTTTGTAACCATATTCCTTACATCCATCGACACTACCCGGTCGACATCTTTTGGGTCGGCATAGATCTCATTATAGTACTGCGGGCTTCCTGCCACCATATCGCTCATTCTTGACCAGCTTTCACCCATATCGACCGACCTGTAGAAACCTCCCGTATTTCCGGGAAGTTCGATTATTGCATAAAGTACATCAGGGTTGGCAGGTGAAAGGGCAAGTCCTATGCGGCCTACGTCGCCTGAGGGGAGACCTCCTGACAGCTTTCTCCATGTTTTTCCTGCATCGGTCGATTTGTAAACTGCTGACTCTGGTCCGCCATCAATCTTCGAATAGACCCTTCTTTCACGCTGGTGGGATGCAGCATATAATATATCAGGATCCCTTGGGTCCATTGCCATATCGGTAATACCCGTGTATTCTCCAACTTCAAGCACACGGTCCCATGTTTCACCACCATCTGTGGTCTTGTAAACTCCCCGTTCTCCTCCTGGTCCCCATGCCGGGCCCTGGGCAGCAACGTAAACTACATCCCCGTCCCTGGGATCGATGAGTATCTTACCAATGTGCTCAGATTTTCCGAGGCCCATGTTACTGAACGACCTGCCACCATCGACCGTCTTGTAGACCCCGTCACCATAGGCAAGGTTACGCTGTGTATTGTTCTCACCGGTTCCTACCCAAACGATAAACGGATTATTAGGATCGATAGCGAGGGCTCCTATTGAATAAACCGACTGATTATCGAATACTGAAGTGAAGGTGGAACCTTTGTTCACTGTTTTCCATAATCCTCCGGAAGCTGTACCGACATAGTATTCAGAGTGATTTTCGGGATTAACTGCAAAATCGGCTATTCTTCCCGAGTAAGCTGCCGGTCCAAGTGATCTGAACCTTAGTCCTGCTGTAAGTGAAGGGCCTGAATTTGATGGTTGTACCGAAGGGGCAGTTCCCTGTTGCCGGCGTTGTGCTATTGCCTGATCAGGCATCATAAGGGCGATGGTAAAAATAGCAGCCAGCGCCAGTGTAAAAGATTTCGTTCCAGGTTTCATAGTAATATTTTTTTGTTAAGGATTTACGTAACTGTAAAGCTACATAATTCTGAAGATCTGAATTGCCGTGATCGCTGTTAAATAACATTTTTTAACCGGTAAGATGTTTTATTACATCTGTTTCAGAACAAAACAGCATGTTAATTGTATTAACATAAATACTATAATGCATGGAAAGAATTTACAGTTATTTTACAATAATTTTATTGATCATTATGACAGGCAACATTAAGGGACAATCTGATAAAACCTTCAGGCTGCTCAATCCTGCCGAGGCCTCGGTTATCAGGAACAAGGGTACTGAGATGCCATTTACAGGTATATATACCGATTTCAAAGGCAGTGGCACATATGTGTGTAAACAATGTGGCGCCGCCCTGTATTACTCATCTGATAAATTCGATTCGCACTGTGGCTGGCCTAGCTTTGACGATGAGATCAAAGGAGCTGTCACAAGGATACCTGACAGGGATGGTATCAGGACCGAGATAATCTGCAGTAATTGCGGAGCCCATCTTGGGCATGTATTCCTTGGGGAGGGATATACCGATAAGGATACAAGACACTGTGTCAATTCTGTATCCATCGAGTTTGTTCCGGCTGTACTAAAAGCAGGAAGATACGAAACAGCACTGCTGGCCGGAGGATGTTTCTGGGGGGTTGAGTACTATATGCAGAAAATGGATGGAGTGATCTCGGTGACATCAGGTTATTGTGGCGGACATGTCAGCAACCCGACATACGAAGAGGTATGTACGGGTAAAACAGGTCATGCCGAAACAGTAAAAGTGGTTTTTGATCCAAAAAAAGTCAGTTATGAGGATGTTGTGAAAATGTTCCTGGAGATACATGATCCGACACAGGTCGGAAGACAGGGTCCTGATATAGGTGACCAATACCGGTCGGAGATCTTCTACATTTCAGAATCACAGAAGGAGACCGCTGAAAAACTACTCGGCATACTGAGATCGAAAGGCTATAAGATAGCCACCAGGGTGACCAAAGCCACAGAGTTTTACGAGGCCGAGGACTACCACCAGGATTATTATTTTAACAACGGCAAGCTCCCATACTGCCATAGCTATACAAAGAGATTCTGACCGGCGTTTGCTTCAAGGAAGGTCAGAACTATTGATCATTATTCTTGGTTATTTTACTATCGGGCGCTTATATGGTTTATACTACAGCCTGCCTGGTCATCCTGTTTTTATCCGGTACACCGGACTTCTCATCCTGCTTATTTATATTCCACAGACTATATTTTCACTTCACAGATTATTATTGGGTAAGCTGACCTAAATTAATATGTTTGATGCCATCAGCCTGGTCATGTCCATGTTAATCGAACCGGCAGACGGATGCATGGGACTGACGGGGCGGAGCTTTATAAAAATATCAGTACATGGGACGAAATTTGCTTATTGTAATTATTATTTGTGTTTCGAACATATGCCTTAGTCAGGAAAGCAGATTATTGTCAGACAGTCAGTGGGCTGATGATATTGATTTTGTTGTCAGAACATATGAGAATAATCATCCGGATCCCTTTTCACGCATATCCAGAGAAGAATTCATCGCGAATGCGAGCACATTGAAGAGTAACCGGAAGCGATAATTATGCCGACATAAAAGTCAGACTGAGATCTGGTGAAATAAGGAATATCACGGCCCATGCTATTGAAAAAAGTTACAGCATGGGCTGGTTCAAGGATCCTGAAGAAGGAATTCCCGGGCCCGGATATCAATCACTCTTCTCAGACTCGTTGAAAAAACCATTGTATCTGACAGACCTTGTAGATAAGAACTACTGGTTTGTACATCTCAGGGAGAGGAAAGCAATATATTTCCAGTTGAATTCAGTATTTGATCAAAAAGGAGAGACCTTCAGGCAGTTTTGTCAGAGACTTTTTAAATATGTTGATGATAATAAGGAGACGATAGACTACTTCATTCTTGAC
>JBJKPH010000073.1:0-13146 GCA_046706585.1 Bacteroidales bacterium
AAAATATTTTAGGCGAGTGGCATTCTTCGCATGACTCACGGGCAGGTCTCAGGTTACTGACAGGTGTTGGAAGGGGCTCAGGGTATTTCTTGGTTAGTACGGCATAAACCTGGTACAATCCTGACAACTTCGACTTAACATACCAGTTGGCACCCGGACCGACGTGACATTCAACGCAGTTTACCCTGGCATGTGATGAACCCTGGTAGGCCACGTATTCAGGCTCCATTACCTTATGACATAGAAGTCCGCAAAACTCATTCGATTCTGTGTAGTGGAACGCTTCATAACTTCCGATACCTGTAAGGAACAGGAAAATTGTAGTACCTATAATAAAAACATACAGGGCATTCCTGTTATTCCTGTTGTTAAAATCAATCCTGAAGCCTTTTCCTTCTGGCATTATACCCTTCTTGCGCATCCTCTTTGAAGTCCTTAACATCCCTATGGGGATAAGTATCAGGCCAACAATCAGGAATGCCGGAAGGACCATATAGATAAAGAGTGCATAATAGGGGCTCCCCGACCCGAATATTGACAGGGCTATTGAGAGCGAAACGATCAGTAGTACACTTATTCCTGCAAGCAGGCTACCGATCAGTGACACAGGATTGTAATAGGATCTTGGAAGTTTCATGGTGAAGGTTTATAGGTTTACAATTATTTATCCTTTAGTCATATGTGTTAATGTATTAACAGTCAACTAGTCGCAAATGTAGGAAATTTGAAGGCACGAATTATTAATATGATAAATGCAATATTTATTCGACTCTGTTTCCCTTTCCGGGGCTTATCCCTGAAAGCTTCATATCAAAGCCATATGTATTATTTTATTTCAATTTATTATTGTACAAGCGCTGTCAAGCTTAACTGTCATTATATGGAGAAGGGAATCAATACTTTTCCTTTCATCATTGATGCCGACAGAGGCGGGCCAGTTGCCGTACATCGCATTAGGAAGTATAATGAACCTGCTCCCATAAAGATCTTTCATTCTATTAACCATATCGTTACGATCAGCACCTGCCTGGGGATCACTGAAGAAGTCACCAAGGTTATCGCCCGCCAGCAAAACTATTTCGTATCCTTTTTCACGCAGTAAATTGCGCCTGAATTCTTTATCTGAAGGATTCGGATCAGGTCCGCCCGGCTCACTCCTGAGAAGAAGGTGTTCGCTGTCGACCTGGGGAAACCCCTGTGCCATAAGATTCCTGGCAGTGCCTTCATATGTCGTTTTCTCTTTCCTGTTTGAGATATAGAAAATGGCGAACCCAAGCGAGTCAGCATGGGTGAGGAATTCAACCGCTCCAGGCACCGCTTGTGCACCGGCCATATTGCACCATTCATCCCAGCATGCAGGATATCCGATACCGGTATTTATTGTCCTTGCCTGGTAGGGACTATTGTCAAGAACTGTTTCATCAATATCCAAAACTATGGCCAGATGAGACCTGTCAGGTTGATCATTTGCCACACGGTCTACCCTCCAGGTGGCTGCATTGAATGCCTGGTATGCCAGAGCCCGGTATTCTGCGGCGTAATAGTTATAAAGAGTGGCCATTATCAATTGGTCGTATTTACCATTTTGTCCTGCCTTTTCCGGCTTGTTCGAGCATGATGCCAGAAGGAGTAAGACCGGTATCCAGATAACTTTCTTCATTGCTATATTACTGTTTTGATCTTAGTAAATCAAAGGTATGAATCCTGACTTAAAGTCAAAATATATATTCACGGATAGCCCTGGCAGATCAGATAATTCAGTGATTTTTATTATATTACCGGATTAACGGTTGTCAACACAATTAAAGTGGAAACATTCCTTTATAGCTATTATCTTGAACAACTCGGCAGGTTTGAGTATTACCTTTGTTTGGTTGCAGGCAAGCATTCAGCCGGGGATATTCACCAGTTACGACTTACAATAAAGAAGATCAGGTCGGTATATGTCTTCCTGGAGAATACTCACCCGAAGGAATTTAACTATAAGGATCATTACAGGTTATTCAAGCCATTATTTAAAACCCTCGGTTATGCAAGGGAAAGGCAGATCAATCTGAGGTTAATGAAACAGATAAAGGGGATCGGTAACCTGTCGGCAGTTTACAAAGAATATGTATCAAAGTCATTGAAGGTCCACCGCATTAATATACTGAATACCATTTCAACATTCAGTAAGGAGTCATTCGAGATGCACAAGAACGAAGTCGAAGGTTTGCTTAACCGTTACGTTAACAGCGAATTAGAGGAAGTGTGCGTAAAATTTCTCCATTCCGGGGCAGGAAAGGTGAGGTTACTCTCTTCATATGGATCAATGACTGTTCTGTTACATGAGATCAGGGTTATCATAAAAAATATGAAACCTCTGCTCTTGCTTCTTAAAGACAGTAACGATCTTCCGTTCAGCAATCAGGTTTTCAGGCGTCTTAACCGTACCGAGACAAACATAGGGAGATGGCATGACTGGTTTGTCCTTAAAGACTCGATGACTGATTTTCACCTCTCATATAGTGACAGTTATGGTAAAATGGCCAAAGAGTTTAAGAAACTTTTCAAAGTATGTGACCGGGAGATGGAAATGTATGAACAATCAATAATGACATTGCTTGAGAAAATGTTAGAAGCCTTCCACGTCTGAACCATGTTCATTAGAAGCGCTGATATCAAGAATTATCTTACCCATTGACATGTTTTCCCTGTATAATGCTATTGCTTCATTGATCCTCTCGATACTCTCCTTTTTATGTACTTTTGACTGAAATCCTTCTGAGATCAGTTTTTTTGCTTTCCGGATATCTCCTAATAAGTTTATCAGACCACGTTCGTGAGTCCAGTTCCCGAGGTCGAATCCCGCAATCTTTTTATTCCCCTGTACAATTATCCTTGAATCGATGCGGAAATCCTCTTCCGACAATTTAGCATAGAGTAGAATCGTACTTCCTTCGGGGGCAACCCTTGCCATTATTCCCGTCTGTGAACCCCCGACAGCATCAAGGAACAGTGTGGCGCCTGTACTTTTCGATATCTCTCCCAACTCATCTGCGAATGAATCGTTTTCACTATCCAGTATGTATCCGGCGGTCTCATGCTTCATAGTCATGCACTTTTCCTTACCTCTTACAATGTTGATCAGTGATATTTTCTCTTTTTTGCAGAGGGTGATCAGCATTTTTCCAAGGTTACTTGATGCTGCATTATTTACTATTGCTTTATGGCCACCCTTTTTAGCTATCGTTATAAGGGCCACAGCGGTCATCGGGTTTACAAGCAGCATTGATCCCTGCTCCATTCCTGTCCGGCCGCTGAGCGGAACACACCTGGTCGCTGAGGTTACCATGTATTCAGCCCATGCACCTCCTCGTCCGGGAGTCGTGGTGCAGGCTACCCTGTGATTCAGCCTCATCCGTGGTACCAGACCTTTACCTGCCTTTACTACCACACCGCTGCCTTCTATTCCGGGTGTAAAAGGATATTCAGGTCTGACGGCAGACGTACCCTGCAATACGCTCAGATCTGAAAAATTTACCGGTGATGCTGACATTCTGATCAGAACTTCACCCTTGTCAGGTACCGGTACAGGGATATCTTCAACTACCAGATTACCAGAGGTTTCGTACTGTCTTACTGCCTTCATCTTTTCTGCATAATTTAAGTTAAGGAGAGACCAGGTCTTATATCCAGCTTTCCTGCGGTAAATCTGTGGTTTTGGCTGCTACACGGTACCATATCCTGGTAACCTTATTTTCTTTAATTTCAAGTATCCTGTACTCAACGGAGGCATACAGGTTGTCGAGCATATAACTTTTTCCGATCTCCAGCTTAATGCCTTCCGGGTTATCCAGGGGTATAAATTCAGTAATAAAAAGGGGATTATTCTTCGTGCTTCCCGTGATCCACAGGGTTTCTTCTTCACAATTAAATTCAATCTTTATCCGCAGACCGTTAATAAGTTCGATTGTCTTTATACCTTTTGTAAGAGCGGCTGAATTGCTTGCCTGTTTAGTCTGGCCAAAGGTTAATGCAGAAAGGGAGAAAAATATAACAACTACTATCAGAATCTTTTTCATAACGAAATATTTTATACTGATTGTCCTATTACCATGCACAAATTTACTAATGTTTTTTTATCGCAACTTCTTATTGTTCTTAAAGAACTGACATCACCACAACTGGTGGACCAGTTCCCTGATCTTTCTGTCATAAACACTGTTAATCATCTCCCTCTCATCCATTGTCAATGGTCCGGCATCTGAGGCAGCAATATTATCAACCACCTGTTCAGGTTTTGAAGCACCCGGAATAATGCAACTAACCTCATTGAATCCCAGTATCCACCGGAGAGCAATTTGTGAAAGATTTCTTCCGGGGAACATCTCTTTTATCTCTTCGACAGCCTCAAGGCCGGTATTATAATCAATTCCGGAGAATGTTTCCCCCTTGTCGAATTCTTCGCCATGCCTGTTGAAGTTTCGGTGGTCGCCTGGTTTGAAAACGGATGAAGGTGTTAACTTGCCGCTGAGCAGCCCGCTGGCAAGAGGTACTCTTACAATAACACCAATATTTCTTTTTGCTGCCTGCTCGAAAAAGAGTTCGGAGGGTCGCTGCCTGAAGAGGTTGAAGATTATCTGGATAGTATCAACAACAGGGTATTCAATTGCTTTCAGGGCTTCCTCAACTTTTTCAACGCTGGCTCCCACCTTATCTATCTTACCTTCGGCTATAAGCTTTTCGAACTCGTGGAAGATCTCCGGCCTGTAAAAAACATTTGTCGGAGGACAATGGATCTGTACAAGGTCGATTCTTTCAACTCCAATATTTTTCAGACTGTCTTCAACAAATTTTCTTATTACTGCAGGGGTATATGCTTCATCGGTGTGAGGCATTAGTCGCCGGCCACATTTTGTGGCGACATATATTTTTTCACTGCGTGATCTTACTAACCGGCCCACGGATTTTTCACTCATCCCGTCACCATACACATCGGCCGTATCTATAAAATTCACGCCGTTATCGATTGCAGTATTAAGGATATCGTCGGCAGTGGCATCATTAAATTCATCTCCCCATTTTCCACCAACCTGCCATGTTCCGAGGCTTATTTCTGAAACCTTAAATCCTGTCTTTCCTAGTGTTCTGTACTTCATTATTTGTCTCCTTTATTTTGAGTATGATACTTTTCTTTTTCACTGTTCAATCAAACCTGTCATTATGCCTGAAGTCCTTAAGTATCTTCAAAGATACCATCCTTTCTGCAAATGGCAGTATTCTTGAGAAAAGGATCAGTATCCGTACATAGAAAGGGAAAATTATCTGCTTCCTGTTTTTGGCAATTCCCACAATGATCTTTTTTGCAGCTTTGTCAGTTTTGATCCCTTTTTGCATCATCCCTGTTATCTTCTCCTTCCATACTCCTTTCGAATTTACATGTTCGGTGTGGCTGGTGAAATCGGAACTGATAAAGCCCGGACTTACAAGGTGTGTCTTTATTCCAAGAGCCCTGCTTTCGAGTATCAATGTCTTTGTGAAGGAGGTAATAGCGTGCTTTGAAACTGAATATGGCCCCGTAAGCACCTGATTTCTCAGCCTCCCCAGGATTGAGCAGATATTCACAATATTGCCATATCCCTGTCTGGTCATAACCCTGTACGCGGCAATACTTCCGTTAATTGTTCCGAACAGATTTGTTTCAATTGTTTTACGCCAGTGCCTGATCTCCAGGTCTCTTATCTCACCCCTTGCACTTATTCCTGCATTATTGATAATAATGTCAATTCTTCCATATCTGGTTACGACCCTATCTATCAGGCCTGTAAACATTTCATTGTCAGATACGTCAAGATGCTCAGCGATAATATTCCCTTTCATCTCTCCGGCCATGGCTGCGGTTTCATCTGCAAGCCGGATATCTATATCTGCACATACTACTGTCGAACCGTAATTACACATCAGAAGGCACAGCGATCTGCCAAGACCTGAACCTCCTCCGGTTACAACAGCTATTTTGTCTAAAAAGAAAATATTAGGTTTCATGGATCATACCAGGTTTTACCGGCAGAAGATTAATAATTATCAATCGTTCATATTTTAACAGGTTAACCCTTAATAAACGATCAATCCCAAAAATAATAAATTTGGCATGAATCCTAAACCAAATACCACTCAATATATACTGACTAGAACCAGTCTTTTTTCCTGAAAACAGCAATCCCTGCAAACGCCAATATACCAGAAACAAGGAAAATAACGGGGAATGCCCACATCGAGTGTTCAAGATAGTTAGGTATGTTCATACCATACAGGCTTGCGATAAGGGTAGGGATCATCAATATTATTGAGATAGAGGTAAGTTGCTTCATAACCACGTTCAGGTTATTGGAAATGACTGATGCGAAGGCATCCATCATACCGCTTTGTATATCAGAGTATATCTGAGCCATCTCCAGTGCCTGCTTATTCTCAATAAGTGCATCTTCGAACAGGTCCTCGTTAAGTTCACCGGTTATTTTCTTCCAGTTCTTGAGCCTCATAAGAACAATTTCGTTTGCTTTAATAGAGGTTATAAAGTAAACAAAGCATTTTTCCATTTTCAGAAGCTTGTTCAACTCCTTGTTCTTAATCGATTTCTCGAGATCCTTTTCAATGATAGATATCTGCTGGTTGATCTGTTTCAGGTATCGCATATATGTCGTACCCGATCTCAGGAAAAGACGTATAATAAAATTGAAAACATCGGTAACCGACTGGTAATTTTCCCTGTACAGTGAAGGCTGATCAAAAGGAAGTATGTCATTGCTTACCATGCTTATAGTTACCGTGAAGTCAGCTGACATAAAGATACCGAGAGGAACCGTATAGAACGGAACCCCGTTATCAGTGCTAACTGCGGGAATCCTCATAATAATTATAGTCCAGTCATCATCAACTTCGATCCTTGGTCGCTCATCTATATCCTGAATGTCTCTCAGGAAATCGGCAGGGATATGGTAATCTGTTGCAAGAGAAGAGAGTTCTTCCTCTGTAGGACCTGATACATTAATCCAGCATCCTTTCTCAGGTTCAGCGATAACACTGTATCCTCCAAAGCTCTTAAATATTTTAATCATGATTAACCTCCTTTCAGCTTTGCGCTCTAAAGGAGGATGACGAGTGATAGACCCCCTTTAAAGCAAGGTTTTTACTTTTATCTGTCTATGACAAGGGCCATCGTCCATGGATGTTATTGTTGGTTTCACCGGCAAAGGTAATAAAATTTGTCAGGCCTGTTCAAATATTCCAATATTTTCTCCTATTCATTCCCTATTGAGGGATCTTTGCTTCGCTTCGACTTTTTCCCTTTCCCGGTGTAGAACTTTACAAGATCGTTGTACCTGTGATATACCTCATCAGCAATATCTTTCCAACTGCGGTAAATTGTACGTCCGGCTTCTATACCTACCTTCACCCGTTCAGGATTTGCCGATATCTCAATGATCTTTTTCGCCACGGCTTCGGCACTGTTGGCTGTAAGAAATCCATTTTTACCATCGATTATTCCTTCTGAGGCGTTGCTTCCTTCAATCAGGAGTGATGGTGTTTCATGGGCCGCAGCTTCCCTGACAACCAGCGGAGCATTATCATAAACGGAGGGGAATACAAACAGATCAGCCGACGAGTATAATTCCCCCAGCACCTCCCTGTCAGTTATCGAACCCAGGAAAATAACTTCCTTGTCTAAACCGTTTGCCGATACTTTCTTTTCCATCTCCTCTTTGGCAACGCCTGTGCCGGCAAAGATCATCCTGAAAGTTAACCCTGATCTTTTCAGGATCGACAGGGCATCAATTATCAGCATAGTGTTCTTCTGGTATATATGCTGGCCTATAAACAGCAGTATGAATTCATCGCTGCCGATACCATATTTTTCCGCCACCCTGCTCCTGACTTCCGGCGGCAGTTTGCCAAGAGAAAAATCGCTTCCGTTGGGTATTATTTCAATATCTTTCTTATACCCGTATTCACGAAGTGTTTCGGCAGTCATATTATTTACCGTCCACACCTGGTCAACCCTGTTAAAGAACTCCATCACCATCATAGTTGATATTCTGGCAAAGCTTTCAACTTTAAGTACCTGCTTGAAATCATTATAAAATTTCGAATGGAAAGTTGCGATGATCGGTATTTTTCTCCTCCTGGCAATGTGCATTCCGATACTGCCTGATGAAAATGGGGCATGAGTATGAACCAGGTCAAAGGGTATATATTTGATATTCAACCTGAAGTTTATGTCAAGCATCTCCAGGCCTATCCTGTAGGGTTCATATATCTTTAACGGTGCAGAATAGTAACGCATCACCGGGAAAGGCTCCCTGTCGACATAACCAGGGTATGCGGGAGTTACAACATAACATTCGCCATATTCCCTGTCAAGCCAGTAAGCATAATTGCGCACAAGGTTTGCCACTCCATCCATAACCGGAGGGAAAGAGTCATTAAACTGACCAAAAACCATCTGTCCCTTGTCATTCATAAGGTATGTTCCTAAAGCTCGTCTGCAATAAAATACAGTCTGTTATCCTCAACCAGGTAGAACATGGGTGCAATCAACACACCAGGGTATTTAAGCCTCAGTCTCCTTGCTTCACCGATGATGAAGTCCTTTTCATTTCCTATCTCGAACATAGGGGCAAAACTCATAAAATGTTCCTGTGCCAGTTCCCTGTCCCATCCGGTATTTACAAGACCATCAACAAAATCTGCTTCCTTGGATACAAGGTTTACCATACCACAATTATTGTGACCTATCAGGGCAATGTGTCTGACATGTCCGATTGAAATCGCGTACGATACCTTGAACTCGCTGTACCTCAGGTTGGCCCCTCCGGTCCTGATAATATATGCAAAATTATCGGGGATGATCAGGTGTTTCCTGTTATCCATGCAAATACCCACAAGAAGAGAGGCTTTCTCATAGTCATCAGGATTACGGCCGAGATTATGGTACTCAAGAAGCAACCCGACAGGGGTATCCCTGTATTCTGCCGGGATGTCTTCTGTTGAGTTTACCGGAATAAGATCGTACATAGGTTTTGAATATAATTGTTGATATAAATATAATAATCCGGGATAAATAACCCCAATTACGTTCAATACTGATCATTCCGGTAAACGATATCTTCTTCTATTTAATCGCGACAGAACTGCCCCACCAGTTATCATTAGGTTTCCAATCTGGATCGAGCATAAGCAAACGATTCTTTTCTAGTCTTGTAATCAGCCTTTTATTGGACTCTGTCAACCGGTTATTTGAAAATGTTTCATCATATAAAGTATCAATTACCGGGTATTTGGCATTCGATTCTTCAAGCCATGTCAGCAGATCACTTCTCAATGAGTTCATTATTTCCGGAAATTGTTCAGAGATATCATTTTTTTCTCCCGGATCGTCTGCCAGGTTATACAGTTCGTTCCTGCCATCTTCCCAGTAGTGTATTAATTTCCATTTATCATCCCTTATTATTGAATTTGGCTCTCCACCCTGGTTACCATAATGTGGATAATGCCAGTAAAGCTTCCGGGATTCAATTTTATTTCCTTTGAGAAGGGGAACAAGACTTGTTCCGTCAATTTTTCCTTCAGGTTTTTTTATTCCTGCAAGTTCCATTATTGTAGGATAGATATCTGCGCCTGTTACCGGTGTATCTTCTTTATTTCCTTTGTTTTCAAGCCAGGGTACCCAGATAAAGAAAGGTACCTTTATCCCTGCTTCCCATTGGTACCCTTTGCCTCCCCTGAGTGGAAGATTGCTGGTTGAAAAGTTGTCTCCTGATGCTACACCCCCATTATCCGACATAAATATTATTACTGTCGATTCCAACAGGCCTGTCTCTTCAAGTGTATTTATTACATATCCCACGGCATCATCCACCTGTTCCACCAGGCCTGCATAAACGGGATTATCCTGGTATTTTCGTATTGGTAATCGCCGTTCCATATAGAAGCCATTTTCGTTTATGCCCATCGAAGCAGCTTTATCCCTGTATTTTATCCACTTCTCCTGTGTTGTCTGGATAGGTGCATGAACCCCATAAAAAGCAAGACATGCAAGGAACTTCGAATCACGGTTCTCTTTTATAAAGCCTGCTGTCTCTGTTGCAAGTTTCATCGACAGGGTCATTCCTTTCTCATTTTCCTTATCGGTAAGGAATGGATTATTGAAAGGTGAAAAATATCCTCCGCTGTAGGGTCCGCCTGCTTCATATCCACCCCTGTTAATATCAAACCCGTGGTCGGTAGGGAGGGAGCCCTCTTTCTCAGATCCAAGGTGCCATTTCCCTGCAAAAAAAGTGACATATTGATTTTCATGGAGGGTTTCAGGTAGTGTCCTGAAGTCGTGTGACAGAAAATGTTCGTATGAAGCGGGCAGCAATTTTGTATAACGGTTGCTCTTCCTCCATTCAACACCTGTCCTGGCCCCTATATAATCAGTAATTCCGTGATGTGCTGTATACAAACCGGTAAAAATACTGGCCCTTGAAGGGCTGCAGACAGCTGAATTGGAATACCCGTTAGTAAATATCATCCCGTTTGATGATATTCGGTCAATTGAGGGAGTCTCGTAGTAGTTGCTTCCCTGGCAACTGAGATCATAGTAACCAAGGTCATCAACAATAATCACCAGGAAATTCGGATTTTTTACTTCAGTATTCTCATTGCAGCCAGATAGAGTGAGGCATACTAAGATCAGTATGAAATACGATGCAATTCTAATTCTCATCGTCAGGCAATTTTGATAATATTCGATTAATTAATATAGCGGACAGGTGTAATTAACCTGCAGCCGGTGTTCCTGCACCCAGATTCTTGCTTCGCTCAATCGATTGCAGGGCAAGATAGTTATCGCCGAATTTCCTTAGGTTTTCCATCTCGTCATCATACTGGTTGAAATGCCTCTCCTCATCCTCTACCAGCGTTTCGAAGAGTTTCTTTGAAACTGAGTCTGCATTTTTTGAGCATTCATTTGCCCAGATGTTGTAATCATTGGCACTGCCCGTCTCCATAGCCGAAGCCAGGTCGAGCATCTCTTTTACAGTATGTATCTTTCTTACCTCTGCTGATGCTTTCAGCACGACCTCGCCTTTAAGGAACAGTATCCTTTCGGCAAGCATCTCAATATGAAGCATTTCCTCTATTGCTGTTCTTCTGAACAGGTTGGCCAGAAGATCAAATCCCTGGTCATCACAATGGAAATGAAAATACATGTACTGGTGAACTGCAGAAAGTTCGTCACCAACTGCCTTGTTTAGTAACTCTATACTTTTTTCTTTCATGGGTTTAAGATTTTGTCATTGTAATTCTGTACTCAAATGTCAGGCGTTATCCTTCCTGACTTAACTATCTTTAAAGATACGAAAGATCATTGGTTTTTTGAATAGTTATCTCCCATTCTCCCTGTATACCCGACACCAACCTCTTTCATGCCGGATTATCGATCAGGATACCCCCGTTTTCAAGTGAGATCATTCACCTGTTATTTATTCCACTAAGTATTTTGGTTAGCGGATGTTCTGGAATAAGAACCAGATCTGTGTAGTGAAGAAGGTAACCATAAATCCCAGCAGTATTGGAAGGAATGTTGAGACCAGAGTCCATTTAACACTCTTCGTCTCTTTATAGATCGTCATTATAGTAGTGGAGCAGGGATTATGCAGCAGGCTGAACAGCATGAGGTTGATACCTGTAAGCAATGTCCATCCTCCTGCATGCAGCACGTTGGCAGTATCGGCAATTGAATCGAGCTGGAACATTACACCTGAGCCGGCACCTACTCCTGACAGTCTGGTGCTCAATACTGTAAGCATCAGCACCGTTGGTATCACTATCTCGTTGGCAGGAATTGCAATAATATAGGCAAGCATAATAACCCCGTTCAAGCCGAATACAATTGCAAAAGGATCAGCCCATTGAATGAAATGTTCGGCAAGGCTCAGATCACCGATCTTAATATTTGCGACAAGCCATATGACTATTCCGGCAGGCAGGGCAAAAACTATTGCACGCCACAGAACTATGACTGTTCGGTCGATCAGAGAAGTGTATAATGTCTGAAGGATCCGCGGAGGTCTGTAGGGAGGAAGTTCAAGACTGAAAGATGATGCTTCACCCTTTAATACCGATCTGCTTAGTCCCCATGAAACCGCCAGGCTCATGAATATACCGAACAAAGCTATTGCAACAACTGCTCCTGCCGAAATGAGGCCGGCAATCCGGGCCGGTACCAGTCCGCCGATAAAGATAGTTGCTATAAGTATCTGTGTTGGCCAGCGGCCGTTGCACAGCGAGAAATTATTTGTGATAATTGCGATAAGTCTCTCACGCGGACTATCGATTACTCTTGCAGCCACGACACCCGCGGCATTACATCCGAATCCCATACTCATTGTCAGAGCCTGTTTGCCATGAGCCCCGGCCTTACGAAAGAAACTGTCCATATTAAAGGCAACCCTCGGTAAATAGCCAAGATCCTCGAGCAGTGTAAAAATAGGGAAGAAGATGGCCATTGGAGGAAGCATTACTGAAATAACCCAGGCCATGGCCAGGTATCCGCCATCGATCAAAACCCCGCTGAGCCACCATGGAAGGTTTATAGTTGTTGCCAGGTTTTTGAGGAACGGATGAATAGTGTCGATAAGCAATGCCGACAGGAGGTTTGAAGGGTAATTGGCTCCTGCAACCGTTATCCAGAAAACCAAAGCAAGCAACAGGAACATCAGGGGGAATCCAAACAGTTTGCTTGTAACAATCCTGTCGATCTTAAGGTCGAAACTGTAAGCTTCCTTTTCTCCTGTTTGCCTGACCGTTCGTTTGGCTATGCGTGATGCGTTTTCATATATCGACTCAAGTATGGCGTCATGAAAATCAGTTCCCAGATCCCACCTTGCAGAGGTGGCTGCCGATATTATATCTTCACCTTTATTAGTAGCTGTTTTATCGGTTTCCATTCTGCCTTCGTTAATTTTGGATGGTTTGATCAGCCTCTTTAAGGCTCCCCAGATCACCGTTTCTTACTGCCTCAATTATGCTGTTGTCACCCTCCAGCAGACGCATTGCCACCCAGTTTGCATTCGGCAGACCGGGGAAGCTCTCCAGTATCATATCCGACAGTGAATCGAT
>JBJKPH010000074.1:0-7863 GCA_046706585.1 Bacteroidales bacterium
AAACAACTCTTTTGCAAAAGGCAGACCCGGAGCTAAATTCGATAAACGGCTAAAGCTTGGCGCTGGTACAGAGATAGTTAAAGGCAGGAATGATGCTTTTAAAGACACAGATCTGGATAATATCCTGACAAATAAAGAAATAAGCGAGCTTTATATAGTCGGATTAGATGCTGCTTATTGTATAAACATTACTTCAGAAGCAGCCATAAACAGGAATTACAGGGTTAACATTATTGGAGATGCTGTTTTGTCTGAATCGGAAGTAATGAGAGACAGTATGCTTACGGATTTCAAAAGCAGGGGTATAACTGTTATAAACAGTGAAGATATATTTTCCTGGAAAGAGGAGGATTAACAACAGTTTTTAATTTTATAAGAATTTTTAACAAAAGTATACATATACATATCATTGTACTTTGGTAATATTTTGGTTAATTTGAAACATGAGAATTATTTTTCTTACTTATTTCATTGAAAATAACAACTAAAAAGATTTGGATTATGAAAATTTATAAGCTGTTCGTTGGAATGTTAATAAGTTTTTGTGCACTCTGTACACCTTCAGTGCTTGCACAGGGCGGAGATCAGATCATAGACGGAATTGCAGAATCAGGATCAATTGCCCGCTATGTGTTTATGAGGGACGCAACCGACGGAGGACGTAATAATTTACATGGTACTATCCAGGGCTCCGGAGCAGAGTTTGTAAATGACAGCGTTTTTCGCAGGGTATTATCATTACCAGGTAATGGAGAAGCGTATATTTCACTACCTGGTGAAGCGGTTACAGGAGAAGAATCGCTCAGTATATCAGGATGGATATTTCTGCGTTCTGCAAAAACGGGACAGGTGTTCTTCGATTTTGGAAAGAACAGCAATTCACATTTCTTTACTGCCCTGACAGGAACCGGGGACAAAGTAGTTTTCCAGGCACAGATAAATGACGGATCAAAAAAATATGTTGCTGGCTCTTCTGCAGTGGAAATTAATAAATGGTATCATTTAGCTGTTGCTTATAGTGCACCTGCGGAATCACTGAGTATTTATATTAACGGAGAGCTTTCGGGCGAGGCAAAGAATGTTAAAGTGGACTTAATGCAGCTGTTTGATAGTAATTCAGATAATAATAAACTCTTTATTGGAAAATCACTTGTGCCTGATAATATCAGTTTGGATGCCGGTTTATATGATTTCCGGATCTACAGGATCCCTCTGAACAAAGAACAGGTTGCCACGATTTACAGGAACCGCGGACGCAGAAACTTCGGTGGAGGCCGTCAAAGAAGAGAACCCCAACCACTGCCAAAATTCCCCGAGACAACCCCTCAGTTGTATAATGCATACCTGACCGGCGTTCCGGATATTCAAGTGGAGACCATTGTCGGGGATCTTCCGAGACTGCCACGTCATGTCAAGGGCACTTACAGCAACAATTTCGACGGACCCGAAGTATATGTGATCTGGCCTGCTCCTGAAGATAACAGCCAGGTACTTGCCGCCGGGACATATACAGTCACAGGCAGTGTTTCAGGGACAGATATACATCCAAAGGCTATTGTTACTGTTAAAGATGTTGCTGAACCTGCAACACCGGGCCGTACTCTGGAAGCTTTTGATCTTGACCAGGTTTTATTAAACACTGATATTTATAATAACGAAACTAAATTTATCGAGAACCGTGACAAATTTTTAAATGGCCTGGCCAATACAAATCCGGACGATTTTCTATATATGTTCAGAAATGCCTTTGGACAAAAACAGCCTGAAGGAGCACAACCACTAAGGGGATGGGATAGCCAGACAACCAAATTGCGCGGTCATGCCACAGGTCATTATCTTTCAGCACTGGCACAGTCATATGCAAGTACCGGTTATGATAAGGCACTTCAGGCTAATTTTGCTGATAAGATCGAATATATGGTGAATACACTGTATGACCTGTCACAGTTGTCAGGGAAACCAAAAACAGCCGGTGGAGAATATGTATCAGATCCGACAGCTGTACCTCCTGGTTTCGGTAAATCAGGCTATAGTTCAGACCTTACGGAAGAGGGTATCAGAACAGACTACTGGAACTGGGGTAAAGGATTTATCAGTGCCTATCCGCCAGACCAGTTTATCATGGTTGAAAACGGGGCTACATACGGAGGGAGTGAACAACAGGTATGGGCACCATACTATACCCTGCATAAGATTCTTGCCGGATTAATGGATGTTTACGAACTCACCGGCAATGAAAAGGCTCTGGAAATAGTAAAAGGTATGGGTGACTGGGTTAACGCCCGTTTGAGCCAGGTACCAACCGAGACACTCATAGATATGTGGAACAGGTACATTGCAGGCGAGTACGGGGGAATGAACGAAGCTATGGCAAGACTGTCAAGGCTGACCAATAATCCGAAATATATGGAAACAGCCCATTATTTTGATAACATAAGGGTATTTTTTGGCGATACTGAACATTCGGGAGGACTGGCTAAGAACGTTGATCTGTTCCGTGGATTACATGCCAACCAGCACATACCCCAGATCATGGGTGCAATAGAGATCTATCGTGATTCAGATGATCCTGACTATTTTCACATTGCCGACAATTTCTGGAATATGGTGATCAATGATTATATGTACTGTATAGGAGGAGTTGCAGGATCACTCAGTAATTCGGAGGCATTCACTGCCGAACCGGAATCACTTTACGAACTCGGATTTAATGAAGGAGGCCAGAATGAATCATGTGCTACATATAATATGCTTAAACTGACCAGGAACCTTTTCCTCTTCGAACAGCGTCCGGAATTAATGGATTATTATGAGCGCGGTCTCTACAATCACATTCTTGCTTCTGTTGATGAGCATACTCCTGGAAATACCTACCATGTGCCGTTGAGAATGGGTTCCATCAAGCAATTCGGCAATCCTAACATGACTGGATTCACATGCTGTAACGGGACAGCCCTCGAAAGCAGCACAAAACATCAGAACACTATTTATTTCAAGAGTTCAGACAACCATGGATTATATGTGAACCTGTATGTGCCTTCAACGCTAAACTGGACAGCAAGGGGTGTAACTGTAACACAAACAACAGCATACCCGAAGGAAGACCATACAAAACTGACCATAAACGGGAAAGGTAAGTTTGACATTAACGTACGTGTGCCACACTGGGCAACAAACGGATTCTTTGTTAAGATAAACGGTAAGGAACAGAAAGTCAATGCCGAGCCGGGAACCTATCTGACTCTTAGCCGTAAATGGAAAGACGGGGATACCGTTGAACTTCAGATGCCTTTTAAATTTTATCTGGAGCCGGTTATGGACCAGGAAAATGTTGCCAGTCTTTTCTGGGGACCGGTCCTGCTTGCAGCCCAGGAATCAGGACCAATGACAGAATGGCGTAAGATTACACTGGATGGAAAAGACCTGAGTAAATCGATAAAAGGTGATCCTGAGAAGCTGGAATTTAATATCGACGGAGTTGTATATAAGCCTTTCTTTGATACTTACGGGAGATATTCGGTTTACTTTGATGTTACCCTGAAATAGAACAACTGTTTGAGGTAAAAAGGCTGAATATCCGTCTGAAATAAACATGCTGATCCCGGCCATAATTGGCCGGGATCATGCATTATAGGAAAAAATGAATTCAATGGCTGATTATAAGTATTGAATGCAGGTCAAACTGCCATGTGATAGCAAACATTAATATTTATTTATTATGACTTTAACAATAGGACTGGCTCAGATATCACCTGTCTGGCTGAATAAAACTGAAACCATTAAGAAGATTAAATCCTACATGGTTAAGGCAGGAGAAAACAAATGCGACCTGGTTGTTTTTGGTGAAGCACTGTTACCCGGGTACCCGTTCTGGTTATCATTAACAAAGGGATCTGAATTCAATTCTGCTGTTCAGAAAGAGATCCATGCTTATTACATGCAAAATGCCGTACAGGTAGAAAAAGGTGAATTGGATGAGATATGCCAGCTTGCAAAAAAGTACAGCATGGCAGTGTACCTCGGAATTATTGAACGGGCAAAAGACCGTGGAGGACACAGTCTATACTGTACGCTTATCTATATTGCAGGTGACGGTAAAATAAAATCGGTACACAGAAAACTCCAGCCAACTTATGAAGAGCGGCTGGCATGGTCTCCGGGTGACGGAAACGGGTTGCGTGTTCATGAACTGGGAGACTTTACCCTTGGTGGGCTGAACTGCTGGGAAAACTGGATGCCGCTGGCAAGGACTGCACTTTATGCGATGGGTGAAAATCTGCACATAGCAGTATGGCCTGGCTCAAAACGAAACACATCGGATATTACAAGATTCATAGCAATGGAATCAAGGTCATTTGTTGTTTCAGTAAGCGGATACCTGAGGAAGTCAGATATCCCAGACAATATTCCACATTATGACGAGATAGTTAAAAATGCACCTTCTACAATAGCCGACGGAGGCTCCTGCATAGCAGGGCCTGACGGTGAATGGATAGTCCCGCCTGTTGCCGACAGGGAAGATCTTATTACCGGAGTGGTCGACTATAACAGGGTGCTGGAAGAAAGACAGAATTTCGATCCTTCAGGGCATTACTCAAGACCTGATGTAACCAGGTTGATCGTGAACAGAACAAGGCAATCCGTTATTGATATTACAGAAGAATCAGAACTTGATTAATTAACGTAAATCAGAATTTCGTTATGGTCAGCTTCTTTCAGCAAAAGAACATTTTTCTGATAGTAATTACAGCAATATTAGTGCTGTACATTTCTGATATAGCACTACTTATATTTTTTGGTAAAAATACTGACGGAGAAGTGATCGGGTACGTTCATAACTATGCAAGCGGGCCAAAATATCCATCAATAAGTTACCCTGTTATACAATACCAGATCAATGAAGAAGATCATCAATTCAACGGAAACTGGGAGGCTCCATACAGAACAGGTGATTCAGTCAGGGTAATTTACAGACCATTCTGGCCCAGAAAAGCAAGGATATATACATTCTGGGGTGTTGGGAAAAAACCGCTTATACAGTTTGTTGCAGTATCGATTCTCTGGTGGATGATATATTCAAGTTTTAAGCCAAAAGTAAAACGGAAGAGATAAGAGTAATATGTGTGCCTTCCGGAACCGGAGAATGCGAACATGGTTGGGAATTATCCTGATGTTTGATACCTTCATACCTGATATTATTAAGTTACTCCCGATAAAATGAAAAGAATTTCACTCCTGATATTGCTAACTGCCTTAACAACCCTTATGTACCCACAGGGCTTTGGTCAGCGTGAATTAATTGATAATGACTGGCATTTTAATCCCGGTGACCTTGAATACGGGGGCAGGGAATATATGGACTGCAGCAGTTGGAGTATGGTTGACCTGCCACATGACTGGAGTGTAAAGCAGAAGGCTTCGCCTGATTTTGCAAGTTGCACGGGCTACCTGCCGGGAGGAGTTGCCTGGTACAGAAAAGAAATTGAAATACCTTCTGACAGGAAAGGAAACAGCGTTTACATCTATTTTGAAGGAGTATATAACAACAGCGAGGTCTTTATAAATGGGAAATGGCTCGGTAAACGACCAAACGGGTATATTTCGTTTATGTATGAACTAACCCCTTACATCAAATGGGGAGAAAAGAACACTATAGCCGTCAGGGTGGATCACAGTGCCGATGCTGACTCGAGATGGTATACAGGATCGGGTATCTACAGGGATGTTTACCTGGTATATGCCAACCCGGTACATATAGGACTATGGGGAGTATCATATACGACTGCAACAGAAGGAGGAAAGGTTGTTATGAAAGTAAACACCAGGCTTGAGAATCAGGGTGAGTCATGCAATGTAAAGATCGTTCATTACCTGAATGATGCTGAAGGAAACCGGGTTGCTTCAACAACTGTTTCAGGAACTGCAACAGGTTCTGAAACAGAATTAACAGGGAACCTTAAGGTTGACAGACCTGAACTATGGGATATTAAATCGCCTTACCTGTATACGCTTGAAACAATTGTGTACAAGGGCCCGGAACAAGTTGATAAAAGCAGTTGCAGGGCAGGAATACGTGAAATACGATTTGATGCGGATGAAGGTTTCTTCCTGAACGGTGAAAATATCAAGCTCAAGGGAGTATGCATCCATCATGATGCAGGTGTTCTTGGTTCAGCTGTCCCGAAATCAGTATGGCGTACACGATTGATGCAATTAAAAGAACTGGGATGCAACGCCATACGTACAAGCCATAATCCCCAGTCACCCTGCCTGTATGATCTTTGTGACGAACTGGGTTTCCTGGTTATGGATGAAGCATTCGATGAATGGGAATATCCAAAGAACAAGTGGCTGGAAGGATGGAATGCAGGCAAACCGGGTCACCAGGGTTCATATGAGTATTTCAGGGAATGGGGTAAAAAAGATCTGAAAGAGATGATCTTACGTGACAGGAACCACCCTTCCGTAATCATGTGGAGTATTGGTAATGAAGTCGATTATCCTAATGATCCGTACACCCACCCCATACTTGATGAAAAAGGGATCGGACAGCAGTATGCTCATGGTTTCAGGAATGATCATCCCCGTGCTGAACGGCTTGGTGAAATTGCCAGGGAACTTTCAGCAGTTGTCAGGGAGACTGACGCATCAAGACCGGTTACTGCTGCACTTGCCGGTGTTGTGATGTCAAATTATACCGATTATCCTTTTGTACTTGACGTTGTCGGTTATAACTATACCGAATCGAGATATGATGCTGACCATGAAAAATATCCTGACAGGATTCTTTTCGGAAGCGAGAACGGCCATAGCCTGGCAGCATGGAATGCCGTGAAAGATAAAGAGTTCATTTTCGGACAGTTCCTGTGGACAGGTATCGACTACCTGGGAGAAGCCGGAAGATGGCCTGATCGCGGATCGGACGCAGGCCTCCTTGACCTTGCAGGGAATATCAAGCCCGGGGGTTATTTCAGAAAGTCGCTCTGGTCAGACGAACCGATGATTTATATAGCGACAAGCCGCCTTACCAGAAACAGGTCCAATTCTTCACGCCTCCTGCATGTCTGGAACTATGAAACCGATACACGGGTTAATGTTGTGTGTTATACCAATTGTGCTGAAGCAGAGCTGCATCTGAACGGAAAGATCATCGGCGAACGCAAACCGTATAACAGCAAGACAGGTAGTATAACATGGGAAGTACAATATACGCCGGGAAAACTTGAAGCAATTGCTTTCAACAAAGGCAGTGAAGCTGCCAGGGATGAAGCAATATCAAATACAATGCCTGTTGCAATAAAAGCAGAAGTCCCGGATGCTACAGATGAAGGGCTTGTACGCCAGGTGGTTGTAAAATTGATCGATACGAACGGTAATCAGGTGGTTCTCGCCGATAACGAGATCACATGCATAGTGTCAGGGGGAACATTGCTGGGAATGGAAAATGCCTCTTCTGATGCATCTGAAAACTATCAGGACAACAGGCAGCGTTGCAGGAACGGACAGTTGCTGATATATATAAAGAAAAGAAAAACGGACGATAATGTTACGATTAAACTATCCTCACCCCTGATGGAATCATTCACCATCTGGATTGACTGATGTTAAAGGAGTAAGGTAATTTTAATTCAAAAAAAATATACCAGGGGCATTATCAGCGTAAAAATGTAATCATAAAGATATATTTTGTGATAGTAATGCTTAAATTACACAGGCCATACGATACAGGAAATAATAAAGATTGAAAAACCAACAATAATTAAAAAATAATCCGATGAAACTTAAAACCAATTTTACACTGCTTCTGCTATTGCTTGTATTTAGTACAAATTTTTTAAAAGGTCAGGATTAAAAACCCAACAT
>JBJKPH010000075.1:0-4937 GCA_046706585.1 Bacteroidales bacterium
CCATTGTAGGTCTGGGCAATTCACAACTCGATGATTACGCAAAAGAGGTTCTGTCCAGTCCTACAATGGTCATATCTTTTGTTTTTCCTGTTATATTCAGTCCGTCCATATTGATATCCGCAACAGTCTTGTCAAGTGGATAGAGAGGATGTTCGGCGTAATACTGACTGCCAAGCAATCCCTGCTCTTCGCATGTGACTGCCAGGAAAACTACCGACCTTTCCTGTCTTTTGGGAAGGCTGACAAATGCTTCTGCCAGTTCAAGCAGAGCTGCTGTACCTGTTGCATTATCAACTGCGCCGTTCAGTATTGAGTCTCCCTTAAATGATGGATTAACCCCAAAATGATCCCAGTGGGCTGAATAAATAATGTATTCTCCGGGTCTTTCTGATCCGGGAAGTATCGCTGCCACGTTATTTGATGTAGTATGTTTTACCCTGTTAAGAAAATCTATTGATTCGGTGAGTTTCATGCTAAACGGTTTGAATCCCCTGGTTGCAGCAGATTTAAGTGCCTGCTCATAGTCTACTCCTGCGGCCTCAAACATCTTCTCAGCACTCTCTGTTGTTACCCAGCCCTGGAGCTGAAGGTCCGATTCCGAAAGTGCATTGCCGACCAAGGATGACTGTGCTCCTGTCCAGCCGTTCTGAACTACCTCCCATGGGTAGGATGCTGCTCCCGTCTCATGGATAATGATCGCGGCCCTGGCTCCCTGCCTGGCAGCTTCCTCATATTTCCATGTCCAGCGTCCGTAAATGGTCATTGCCCTGCCGTTGAACAGTTCGGGATCAGATGTGGCATATCCCGGGTCATTCACCAGCATAAGGACTGTTTTTCCTTTTACATCAAGACCCTCGTAGTCGTTCCATCCATTCTCAGGTGCATTTATGCCGTAACCAACGAAAATTATCTCCGAATCGTCGATATTTATCTCATCGGTAGTTTGCGATGTGCATCCTACAAAATCATCTGAAAAGCGAAGGTCAAAATTGCCTTTCTCACCTGATATGTGCATATCTGCAGGTTCGGCAGTCAGTTCAACAAGCGACACTTCCTGAAAGTAACTATCCCCGTTGGCAGGCTGCAGACCTATTTGCCTGAACTGGCCGGCAAGGTAATTGATTGTCTTTTCCTCACCTTCAGTGGCAGGTGCCCGGCCCAGAAAATCGTCAGATGCAAGGACGGATATCCTTTCCTTCATATCATCGGCGTTAATACTATTCAGACCTGTTTCAAGGTTCTTGTCTGCGGTTTTGCATCCTGCGACAACTATAAGAGCCGCAAGCATAATTTTATGGTACTTTATGAACATATGATTGATAGTTTAACTAAAAAAATATATCTAAAATTAATAAAGGAGCAGGGAATAAGCAAGATGATTTACCATACTCCGTGTTTTGATAAAAAGACCGGTCATCTAAACATCCTCCTCATCACCTGATTCACCTGCATCATCAGGAGGAGGAAGTATAATGTTTGTTTCTGCTGCATTAAGTGTCTCGACATTCCGGAGTTTCCTTTCTATTGCCCTGCTTCGCACTCCAACAACATCCTCAAGCTGGTTCAGTCCGGTCTGTATATTCCCCTGTGCCTTTTGCAGCATACCTCCGAAACTTTCAAATTCCTTTTTGACTGCTCCCAGTATTTTCCATACTTCACTGCTTCGTTTTTGTATAGCCAGCGTTCTGAAACCCATTTGAAGGCTGTTTAAAATGGCGGCAAGTGTTGTTGGTCCTGTTACCACTATCTTGTAGTTTCTCTGCAGTTCCTCGAGCAGGCTTGCTTTGCGCACAACCTCTGCATAAATACCTTCAAAAGGGAGGAACATAATCCCAAAATCAGTTGTATTTGGAGGATCAATATATTTCTCCTGTATATCGCGGGCCATCTTCTTTATTGTATTCTCCATGTTCTTCTGAGCTGTCTCAACAACAGACGGTTCACCATCATCATAGGCCAGCAGCAATTGTTCGTAAATATCCTTGGGGAATTTGGCATCCACTGGAAGCCAAACCACACTGTTATTATCATCCCGGCCTGGCAGTTTAATTGCAAACTCGACTGTTTCCCTTCCCCTGGATTTGGTCCTGACATTGGCTTCGTACTGTTCAGGTGCAAGTATCTGTTCCAGCAGCATTGATAACTGTATCTCTCCAATACCACCGCGCATTTTCACGTTACCGAGAACCTTTTTCAGTCCGCCAACGTCCTGAGCAAGGTTTTGCATTTCACCAAGTCCCTTCTGAACGCTTTCCAGCTGTTTGCCTACCAGTTCAAACGACTGGCCCAGCCTGTCATTAAGCGTCTTCTGGAGCTTTTCATCGACCATTATCCTTATATCCTCGAGCTTTTTGCCCGTGGTCTCAATCAGGTTGTTCTGTTTCTCTTCAAGGTGACCGAATTTTTCCCTTTGCAGTTCATTGAAGGCCTTCACGTTGTTGTCGAACGTCTCCTGAAAACCCTTGAAAGTAGTTGACAGCGTTTGCATAAGTTCGGTCCTGTTGTCTTTCGCCAGGGTTGAATTCTCCTCACGGTTACTTTGGAATTCATCCTTCAGAGTCCTGTCAATCTTGTTAATAATAGTCTGAAGCTCTAATATTTTGTCTGATAGTTCCCTGATCTGCTTATCTTCCCGTGGCCTGAAGACGATGATCATGATTATTATCGCAAGTAAGAGAGTAATGACTATTACCAGCAGGAGAGTGGTCATGGGCAAGATTTAATTAGTGAAGAATTTTCTCTGCATAACAGGACGTCAGTCAAGACGTATATACTTTTCGAAACGGTAATTACTATTATCGATCACACCAATATTATCAACCGGCCAGTACTGGATAATAGTATCGTTCCTTATCTCCAGTTTCATCCTCAGGCTTGTTCCCTGCATGGCGTGATCTGAATGGAAACGGATCTCTTCAAAATATGTCTTTCCATCGTAACTATAGGTTCCTCCGCCATAATTATCAGTAACTGTAGTGTCGGTTGTGACCCTGCCGACAAAGAGAAAATGATTATCGGACCACATTTTTACCTGGTCGACCCCGGTATTCCCGGGAAACTCATAAACAGAACTTCCATTCACGAAAGAGGTGCTGTAGATCATTTGCCATGAGCCTTCAAGAGGCGACTCCTCTTTCTCATCACAGCAGGGGAGGAGCAGGATTGACAGACTTAGTAGGAAAAAATACTTTTTCATAGGTTTAGTTTCTTGGTTATCAAATTTAATCATTTGATCGATAACTGTCAAAATCTTAAGGCAATTGTTCCAGGCAAAATTATAGTCTTCGTTACGATCTGACAGCTTCCTGTATTACCTTATACGGATATTTTCAGAGTATGGGCTGCCTTCGGTGTTTTGTTGCCTGCTCATAAGAATATGTAAGCCTGATAAGCGTTGGTTCATCGAACATCCGGCCCAGGAACTGTAGTCCCGCCGGCAGGTTGTCACCTGTAAATCCCATAGGAACTGTAAACGCAGGCTGTCCGGTATGGGGAGCAATAATCTGGCTGTTATCACCCCTGTATTCCTCTTCGAAACGATCGAGGTGAGCAGGTTTGTTATTCCATGTCGGATAGATAATTGCATCGAGGTGAAGCGAATCCATTACCGTTTCAATAGCCTCCCTGAATGCAATCCTCCTGATGTCGGTAAATGCATCTCCGCATTCAACTGTTGTGTCCTGCCATCTGCCATTTCTTTCTGCAAATGATGCAAGCCTTGTTGCTGCAAAATTTGATTTTGTTCCGGCCCTGATCACATCTTCCAGTGTCTTCATTGTGTCATTCTTAACATATGTTGCCAGGTAATCCCCGAGATATTTCCTGAAATCAGCGCACCACTGATCCTGACTGAGTTCCCTGAAACCATCGATTACAACAGGATCAATAATTTCAGCACCGAGCAGTTCAATATCGGATATAGCCTGAGAAAAGAGATCAGCTATCTCAGGGTCAGGACGCCTGTCGCTGAGTTCTCTCAATACACCAATTCTGGCTCCCTTTAGTCCCTTATTGTCAAGGAATTGCGTGTATCCCCCTTCGGGTATCCTTCCTTCTGACCATTTAGTGAGTTGATCGTCAGGATCATACCCGGCAATGATCTCAAGTGTCCTTGCTGCATCCTCGACAGTACGACAAATTGGTCCGGCCACATCGTTTCTCAGGTAGAGGGGGATTATTGCACTTCGGCTAACCAGTCCCATAGTAGTGCGAAACCCGACAAGTGAGCAATGTGATGACGGTCCCCTTATTGAATTACCTGTATCGGTACCGAGACCTATTACTCCAAAATTTGAGGCAATTGATGCCGCTGTTCCACCGCTTGATCCGGCCGGAACATAGAGCCTGTTGTATGGATTGCAGGTAGTACCAGCCGTTGAACTTTCGGTGTGCATAGGACTGAATGCCCACTCGGCCATATTTGACTTGGCAATAATAATTGCACCCGCATCAATAAGTTTTCGGATAATAAATGCATCATCATCCGGGACAAAATCCTTCAGGGCAAGGGATCCTCCGGTTGTAGGCATACCTTTTGTATTGATATTATCCTTAACGATCACCGGGATCCCATGAAGGGGACGCAGGACTCCTGTTCTGCGATATTCCTCATCAAGTGCGTCAGCAATTTTCAATGCGTCCGGATTGATATACGTTAAGGAATTGATTGCACTGTCATACCGGCTTATTCTGTCGAGATATGCTTCAACTAACTGGTGACATGTATACCGGCCTTCAGTATATGCCTCGTGAATACCTGATACGGTAAGTTCTGAAAGATCAATATCCTCACTTGTATTTTTAGTATTGCACGAATTTATCACCATGAATGAAACAATCAGGAAGATTAAAGTTGATTTGATTTTCATGACCTGAGTTTTTATTCAATAAATATATATGGAATAATGGAATAATGGAATAATGGATGTTGGAATGTC
>JBJKPH010000076.1:0-3423 GCA_046706585.1 Bacteroidales bacterium
ACTGTTCCGGATATCAGGATCATCGAGCTTGTTTAATATCCAGTCGGAGTATGTTGATCTTGCTCCCACAATTATTGAACTCTTTTCCTTTACGATTGGTGTTTCTACGAGTAATGAGCCTGTAATCGGACTTATCCGGCCTTTAAGCCCTAACCTCTTCTTGTTCCCATCTTTTGTAGATAACTTAAAAATGGATGACAGTCTGCCCCCGTACTCAACCGGGAATGAGCTTTTGAAAAGTTCCAGATCCTCTATCAGATCAGGGTTAAAGGCAGAAAAGAAACCAAACATATGACCAGTATTCAATATTGGTATACCATTCAGCAGAAACAAATTCTGATCGGAGGATGATCCTCTGACGTTAATGCCTGACGAACCTTCTCCGGCAGATTGTATCCCGGCAGACATATTTGCCATTTTCAGAATATCACTCTCTCCAAATACCATCGGAAGATCTTTAATATTCTTCATCTCTATCTTCTGGAAACCCGTCTGAATTCTCTTAACGTTATCATTCTTTCCAGATGTAACCAAAACTTCTTTAATGTCGACCAGCTTTTCTGTCAACCCGATGTCTATCACACCAGATCCATACAGATCTACTATGTAGGTTTCTGGTTCCATCCCCAGACATGATAACTGCAAGGTCAGAGTGGATCCTGTTTTTGCTATAATTGAATATTTCCCGCTATTATCACTGATCACACCATTATTCGTTCCTTCGATATATATTGTAGCACCCGTAACCGGCTCTCCGGTTCTTACTGAGAATACCTTGCCTGATATCTCACTGATCTGGGAGGCAGCCCTGTTATTTCTGTCACCCAGGACTATTTTATTAATTGCTTTTCTGAAACTCAGCCTGTTGAAAAAACTATCTGACATTGAGGATGACTCAGAACCGTTAGTCTTATTTGAAACCAATACTTCCAGAGGCTTATGGGCATCGGCCGTAATAGTACCAGTAAGGAAAAACTGATATTTGTTCCTCTTTACAAATTTTATTGACCGGGGGTCAAGAATCTTCGACAAAAAATCTTCAAGGGTCAAAGAGTCCTCTTCAACATTTACAATAATTCCTTCTACCCATTCAGCTTTATAAAATATTCTTATACCATACTCTTCCTTTATCTTATCAACGAATTCTTCGAACGTAATATTCGTAAACGAGTCATTGATTATGGTGGAAGATGGCTTTTGTGCTTTGGCTGATGAACTGATATATAGCAATAAGACAAATAGCAGAAATAGGTGTTTCATTCAAACAGACTAAGTAGTAGGTTATAAATACATTCACACTTAATTACAAAACCAATAAATATATAGATTTTTCAGTCTCAACTTTGTTAATACTCTGTTAACCAGTATCTGTATTGGATATAATTGCAGATTTAAACGATCTCTTGACGACCGATATTCATTTTTATTCGAATTTACCATGCTAATTATTTGAATGTTACACTTCATGATCAAATCAGTTGATTTACAGATAAAGTATTTAAATCAGTATCTTGTTACATTAATATTCCGGTAACCGGACTTGTGCTCCTGATTCTTATTTTCAGGATTTGCAATTTTGGTACAGATATTGATAAATTTGCCTGTAGATCTTGTAAAAAAATTAATTGCTGAAGAGGGGCATCTTCAGACAGAACAACCAGTACCGATTATCGAAAAGTTATGAGCAGAGGATTTGTCAGGGAAGGTGACCAGGAAGAAGTACCGATGGTTCCGCAAAGAGCACATTTGCCGGATGACGTTCCCAATTTTGTTACCAGTGAGGGAATGGATCTGCTATTAAAGGAAAAACAGGAGTTGATAAACGAAAGGGAGAAATCTGGTATAGCCAATGAAGATGAGAAGCGTATTGCCCAGAACTACCTGAATGCGAAGTTAAAATTGCTTAACGACAGGATCGCTGATGCCAGGGTAGTAGACAATACAGGACAACTCCCCGGTGAAATTGCCTTCGGAGCAACGGTGACCCTGAGGATAGCTAAAAACGGCAATATGCAAACATTCAGAATTGTCGGTGTCGACGAAGCAAATATCGCAAAAGGCAAGATCTCTTTTATTTCACCTTTGGCCAAATTATTGATGAACAGGAAAGTCGGTGAAAGCGTTACTTTAAAGCGTGACAGGGAGAATATTGTTTTTGAAATAATGGAAATTGAGTATAAGAGCAGTTAACCGTATAGTGAGAACGGGTATGGGTGATGGAAGTATGGAATATTGGAATGATAGGATGATGGAATTTTTTATTTTCCGGTCTCGTGAATTATGTGTGTTTTACTAAATAAAATCCGTATTTGAACCTGATTAATGAACCATCAATTAATTGTTAAACGAATGGAAAAGAAAGTAAGAACAAGTTTGTTGATCCTGGTAATGACTGCCCTGGTTTCAGCACCGGCATTACCGGCCCAGACAGTACAGGATACTAATGCTCCGCAATACCTCTTCAACAAGTTCTCAGAAGGGGTTGTAAAAATGAAGAACGGACAGAAGATCACAGCCAATTTGGATTATAATATTGTTACAGAGGAAATGATATTCATCGACAATAATAATTATCGGGCATTGGCCGGACTTGAAAAAATCGATACTGTTTACCTAAACGGGAAAGTATTTATTCCGGTTAACGGGGTATTCTATGAACAGGCCTGTACAGGAACAGTATCTCTCTATGTCCAGTACTCGGCAGTTGCCAATAAAACAGGCGACGAGGTCGGATACGGAGGTACATCACAGACAAGCAGGGTATCGACAATTACCTCGTTTGGCAACGACGGAGGGATATATAAGATGGATCAGCCCGATAACTTCAGGGTTGACAGGGATATAACATACTGGATACTCCGGGACGGGAAAATGTCAAGGTTCGTGAACAATAAGGGTTTCCTTAAAATATTCAAGGAATATAAAGAAGAGCTTTCATCCTACATTGATAAGAATAAACTCGACCTTTCTGAATATAATGATGCAGTTAAGGCTGTAATGCAATTGAATGACATCATAGGCCAATGAGGTAACTATCCACTATATGAACTGATCAGGGGTCAGGCAGAAGGGGCATGATATTACTTAGCAATAACTCAAAAAGAGTTTGTTCAGGAACATAATCATCCCTGCACGGAAGCCTGCATGCTTATTCTAATTCTTTATAACTTTTAAAATAGTATGCAATCCTGCTTTGTTAAATAAAGTAATATAATAAATCCCATCGGGCTCATTCAGCATCAGTTCAAGCTTACTGATATTGTGATAGGACATGTTCTCAAATACCTTTCCTTCATCATTGGTTATCATAACATCAATTTTCGAATAGGTCTTATCCAGGTCTATGGTAATTTGTCCGCTTGTTGGATTGGGGTAAGCCCTGATATTCTCTCCGGAAATATTCCCATCAAGCCCTGTATTAAT
>JBJKPH010000077.1:0-8439 GCA_046706585.1 Bacteroidales bacterium
ATATTCCGGTTATGGCAGACTTAACGACCAAATACCTGGGTTTATCATTGAGAAACCCTGTAATAGTAGGCAGTTCGGGACTTACCGATTCGGTAGAAAATATTGTTGAACTGGAAAAAGCCGGTGCCGGTGCCGTGGTAATAAAATCGCTGTTCGAGGAACAGATACTTATGGAGGCTGACAGCGCTGTAAGAAAAGCGTACGAGGATGATATGATCTACTCTGCCAAGTCAGAAACACTCGATTATCTCGACCTTCACATAAAGGAGGACACGGTTGCAGCATATTTAAAGCTTATCAGGGAGGCCAAAAGTAAGGTAGTGATACCTGTAATTGCTAGTATAAATTGTGTCTCATCACATGAATGGATATCTTTCGCAAGGAAGATCGAAGAAGCCGGTGCCGATGCACTTGAACTTAATGTCGCTTTGCTACCGACAGATGTTAATCTTGATAATAATATGGTTGAGGAGACCTACTTCAGGATAATCGACAGGGTATTATCGGAGGTTAAGATACCTGTAGCTCTAAAGATCAGTCCCTATTTTTCTAACCTGGCACAGATGATCAGTAAGCTGGCATCAACAGGGATAAAAGGGATCGTTATGTTCAACAGGTTCTATTCGCCTGATTTCGATATTAATACACTGACCGAAAAGTCAACCAATACGCTTAGTTCTCCTTCTGAAATGAGCAATGTGCTGAGATGGGTTGCAATAATGTCGGGAAAAATAGGATGTGATATTGCGGCAACATCGGGTATACACGACGGGACATCGGTGATCAAGCAGATACTTGCTGGTTCAGCTGCTGTACAGGTTGTATCGTGCCTCTATAAAAAGGGTATCGATCACATCCAGACACTGACAGTCGATCTTGAGAAGTGGATGGACGGGAAAGGATTCAATTCAATAAGCCAGTTCAGGGGGAAAATGAACCAGATTGAAGGAGCAAACCCGGCTGCATACGAACGGATCCAGTTCATGAAATATTTCAGTGATATTAACTGATCAGGATACAGTCAGCATCATCCCTGTAATAATAATAATATCGTTACGTTCGTAATAAAGGAATAGTTTTTACCTTTGAGGGGGATAGAAAACAATATCAGATGCATAGGAATATTCTCTTTCGTGTAGCCATCTATATAATACTGTGTGTTTTGGTTCCTGAGGTTGCCAGCAGCCAGGGAGTGGTAAAAAGAAGCGAAACAAAAGTTTCAATAGGAGGGGTTGGATACTATGTTCATATTGTTGACAGCGCGCAAACCCTTTATTCTATTTCAAAGGCATATAATGTTCCGGTTGAGGTAATAACAAAGGAAAATCCATCTGCATTATATGGTCTCAGAACTGGCCAGGCACTGAAGATCCCCGTGGCTGCAGCAGATAACGATACCTCACAGGCAGAGAAAGATACCGAAAAGTATATTTACCATATTCTGCAGCCCGGAGAAACAATATATGCACTGTCAAAGAAGTACGATCTCCCGGAAGATGATATTGCTGATGCTAACCCTGGTATAGATATTTATGACCTCCCTGTAGGTAAGGAAATAGCTATTCCGAAGAAAGTATTCAACGAACAGACTGAATATTTCCAGACCGGGAATGACAGTATTAATCTGCATAAGGTTGAGAGGGGCGAGAACTTTTCATCCATAGCAAGAAAATATGGCATTACTGCCAGGGAATTGCGGGATGCAAACAAAAGAGTGATCTTTCTCAGGGCAGGTGATTATATTAGGATACCCGGCAGGGAACAGGCAGAAACTGCTGTGGAGGAAGTACCGGTGGAAGAGGAGACAAAACTTACTGATGATGAGAAGATAACATACCTGTTCGACGGAACTGTTACCGATTATACTCCCGTTGAAAACCTCGATGGTTCGGTGAAAGTATCACTGCTGTTGCCACTTTACCTTGATGAGAACAGTGCCAGAACATATATTGACTCTTCTGAAATTCAGGATGGTGATAAGATATATAAGATCGTGAAAAGACCTCAGGACTGGATCTACCCCAGAAGTGAACTTTTTGTGGAATTTTACGAGGGAGCACTTCTGGCAATTGACAAATTAAGGGAAAAAGGACTGAATGTGGATCTGTCAGTATACGATACCGGTCCCGACAGCCTGAAAGTCAGTGACCTTATCGCATCCGGACAACTGAGAAATTCAGACCTTATTATCGGACCAGTCTACACCTATAATGTCGAACAGGTAGCGAATTATGCCAGAACATACCGTATACCTGTTGTTTCACCGCTTGCCCCGAGGAACCCGGAAGTGCTTTCAGGCAATCCATATCTTTTTAAGGTTCAGCCTTCACTCGATATAGTGCAGGAAGAGATTGCAACTAAAGTAAGTGATTTCTATGATCACAATATTGTACTCGTTCATTCAGATACAGCATGGAGCAGGAGCCTTGACTCAGATTTCAAAAGCAAAATATATCGTGAGCTGAGGTACAGGGTCCCCTACGACAATATTCATTTGCGTGAGGTCTTTTTTGCCAGCAGATCAAACTTTAACGATACCATCAATATTATTGAGCATGCACTGAGCAGGGATATGCCTAACATAGTCATAGTTGCATCTGAGGATATGGCTGTAATGAGCGAAGTACTGGTGAATATCCATACATTGCTCAGGAACTATGATATCAAGGTTATCGGATATCCTGAAATGAGATGGCTCGATAATCTTGATCCGGGCTATTTTTATGATCTCGAAGTTATGCTGTTTACTCCTAACTGGGTCGATTACAGCCAGGATGATGTTAAGGAGTTTATAGAAGAATACCGGGATAAATTCAATATGGAACCCCCTTTGCGAAGCTACGCCTGGCAGAGTTATGACATAACATATTACTTCCTTTCGGGGATAGCTCTTGAGGGAGATGATTTCAAATATCGTCCCGGATCACATCACCCAAACCTGCTTCAGGTGGATTATAACTTTAAAAGGTATAATATTTTCAGCGGTTATGAGAATACCAGCCTCTACCTGATAAGGTACAGAAATGATCTCAAGGTTGAGTTCCTTCATTAAAAATCGCCCTGTCCCGGAATAAAACGGGAATATTGTTTGTCAATATATTTGAATAGCGATGCGTGACTATATTCATTCCGATGATTCTGCTCTTGTTGGTTTTACGCTGAAAGGCGATGAAAGGGCTTTTGAGGAGATCATCAGGCGGTATCAGAATAAAGTTGCCAGGACTGTTAAAGGTATGGTAGGAGATATACAACAGGCTGATGACATTGGTCAGGAAACTTTTGTTTAACACTTTTATTCACTTAAGGAATACAGGGGTGAAGCCAGTCTGGGAACATATATCCAGAGAATTGCCATCAACCTGTCGCTTAACGAGATAAAGAGAAAGAAAAGATTTTCCTCTCTTTTCTTTAGTAACGACAGTGATGAAAATTTCTCAGAGATCGATCTGCCGGCACCTGATGCTGTGGGATCGGCTGATATGAAAGAAATTGTTGAACTTGCTCTTTCAAAGCTTGATAAGGAGTTCCGGTCGGTGGTAGTGATGAGGTTACTTAATGGTTACAGTACCAGTGAAACTGCTGAAATACTAGAGCTGCCAATAGGAACAGTTCTGTCGAGGTTGTCGAGGGCAAGGGAACAGCTTCGGCAGATACTTGAAAAATTAATGTGATGGATATGAAGCCAGATGATATAAAAGAATTGCTTCTCAGGTCAGTTACTGATGAACTGACTGATGAAGAACGTTCCATACTCGATGGAGTTGCTCTTCCCGGGTATGAATTCAAACCTGACTTCCGGTCAAAAGTGATGAATGTGGTCGGTAAAGCAGGAATGAGAATTATGACAGGAAGGGAAAAACTCAGGTCGTTCGATACAGCTTTCTTAAGGATTGCCATTACTGGTGTGGCTGCAATCGTTATTCTTGCACTAACTCTTCTCCTGGATCAGGGCTCACTCTCATACGACACCCTGCTGGGGATCGATAACAATATGGATGACAGCCTGATAAGTTTATTGGTTGATTAATACCAAAGAAATGAAAACACGTCCGTTAATACTAATGATAATAACCCTGATTATCGGGATATTTATCGGTGTGCTGGCATCGGCAGAACTACGTCATAAAAGGATGAGGCCGGTAAGGATCTATACGTCGGAAAGACAGATGAAGGAATTTATTATCCGCGTGCTGGAGCCTGATGAGGAGCAAATGAATAAACTTGAACCGGTGTTCAGAAAATACGGGCGCCTAAGCACAGACCTCCAGAAGGAATTCAGAAAAGATTTCGAAAACCTTATGGATGAATACTGGAACGAACTGAAGCCTATGCTCAACGCTGATCAACTGAAAAAGCTGGATGAGATGGAAAACCGGCGAAGGGATGCAGTCAGCAGGTTCAGCTTCGATTCCCTGAGAAACAGCAGGTCTCAACAGGGCGATGGCCAGAGGGACAGGAGAGATGACAGCAGGTTCAGGCGTGACCGAAATCCGACAAGAATTGATGATACACTGCATGTAAACGATTCAATAAGGTTGCGCAACAGGAGACCTTCAGGTACAAGGGGTAGCTTCTGAAACGGAGCTTTCAGGGCAATCTAATAACCAAGGTCAAACAATATATAATCGGTAATTATCGGAAGATCATCCTGATCGATACCATGGGAAACAACTATTCTTTTATCCTCTTCCATTGTTCTGATAAAATCTTCTTTCGTCATTTTACCCTCTGAAATACTCTTACTGTAGTATTTGATTGCTTCTTCCCGGTTTCCATTACACAGATTAAGGTGACCAAGATTGATATAGTCATTGGCTGAAAGGTCTGTCTCAGCCATTTTGCCGTAATATTTCAGTGACAGATCAAATTTACCGGTCACAAAATATATCCATGCGATAGGCCTGAGTATCCTTATGTTACCGGGTGTGTTGTATTCAACGCGAAAGTAATATTTCAGTGCGGGTTCATACTCCTCCATGTCGAGGTAACAATGACCGATCATTGCCGCTGTATGCATGTTTTCACTATCAATGGTTTCCGCTTCAAGATACTTTTCAAGGGCAAGGTTAAACTGCCCAAGCCTTCTGAGGCAGAATCCCATTTTTTTCAGTGTCCATAGCTTATGTTCCAGCAGGTCGGCCCGCCCGTACATCTCCAGTGCCCCGCTATAGTCGCCCGTTTGCTGGTGGCAGTAACCGATTTTTTCAAAAAGATGGGCATCGCCAGGTGTCCCGGCTGCAATAGTTGCATATGCCTCCATGGCTTCAGTATAAAAATCCTTACCGAAATAATAATCGGCCAGCATCAGCATATCTTCGTTGTCGGAGATCAATTTAAAAAAGGCAGAGTTATGTATATCAAGCTTGCCACTGAAAATATCCTCGAACTCATTCTTATAAGGCGAAAGTTTGAAGAACCTGTAGAGGTCCTGCATGTACTGCGTGATATTTGTTTTGAATGTCATTGACGGATCAAGATCAAACTCCTGGTCGCGTAGCTGCTCAAGTCCCTCGAGCTCCATTTTAAAGACCCTGAACATCATCGATTTCTGCTTTGCAGGAAGGTTACTGAGATTTAGAACTAGTGAGTATTTGTCAGAATTGCAGATGAATGGTGTCTTGTAAAGGGCCTCTGCTATCTCGTTTGTCTCGTTGTGCAAAACCTCATCATTGAATACCTCATTCAGAACTTCATGGTCGGGATAGAAGGGTAGGAACCAGTTGCTGAAGTTCCTGAAGAAATCGAAATGCTTAAGGTTGGCAAAAGCTGACATGTAAACGTCGGCACCCTCCATCTGGAGTTTAGAGAATTCTTCCATGGTCTTGTAAACATCTTCAGATTCCTTGAACATATCAGACCAATCGGGGTTCTTGCCTTCGAGCAGGTCCTCAGGTAAAAGATTCTCAAGATCCAGCCTCTCCTCGAGTTTTGGTCTCAGATCTGCCACCTTTGGCAATATATCATCCTGAAGTTTCCTGCTTATCCTTTCTGTTTCCCTTGATCTCAGAGCCTGCATCACCGTAGTCCTGAACATCTCGCGTGTGGCCTTGTCACTGCTCAGCTCTTCAAGGTGACTGGTTATTTCCGGGTATAGAGATATCCTCTCGTCATAATACTGGAGTACTATTACAAGTCCTGCAAAAGCCCTTTCCCTTACCTGTTCTCCTCCGTTGCGTATTACCGACGTAAGGTGGAATATCTTTGAAGGTTCCCATAACCTCATTGCACTCAGGGTAAGTGCGCTTATAAAAATAGACTGCTCATACCATGTAAACTGGTCATCGTTAAGAACTATCCCAAGCAGTTCGGCTTCAGCTTCACCGTAATTATCGGTAAGCCACAGATGGTTGAAAATATCGGTTATCAGTTTCTGATGCCTGGTGAATAATTCCGACTGCGGATCAGACAGTGTTGTTCCGCTGACTTTCATCCACTCATCCAGTTCCTCCTTGAACATCAGATCATCAACGGTCTCAATGATATTCCTGCCTGTCAGTTTCCTCTCTTTTTCGGTGTTTGCTTTCAGCCAGTATGTGTGCCAGCCTGTGTTATGTGACAGTATATCCTGCCTGACATTGTCGGCAAGCCCTATGATAGACCTGAGCAGACCATAGTAGATCTTCCCTCTTTCAGGATCATTAATACCCCTTGCTGTATAATTGATCATGTTGCGGTAGGTTGCTTCGAGGTTCTCAAGCTGATGATGGTGATCACTTGACTGGCTTTCATCAACAAGCTCCCTTAACTGGTCAAGACTGCTCTTTACCTTACGTTTAACCACCGACTTACAAACAGCCTTATGTTTTTTTATGACCTTTGATGGTTCCATTTACTATGATTTCAACTGAGGGGCACTAATCCTTAACATTTTTATTGTTTACCAATACTGCAATAATCAGGCCGTCTGACTGATTGACATATTTCAGCCTTTCTTTTCGGTAATTTAAATAAAAATAGCTGTAATTTCGGGTCGTGAAGGGAAAAAATGACATGACCCGGTGGTTGCCGGTAAGTATCAGTGAGGCTGAAAACAGGGGATGGGATTCTTTTGATGTAATACTGTTTACAGGTGATGCATATGTTGACCATCCGTCATTTGGAGCGGCAGTAATCGGACGGGTCCTTGAATCGGAAGGTCTGAGGGTAGGAATAGTGCCCCAGCCCAACTGGAAGGATGACCTGAGGGATTTCAGGAAACTGGGTCGGCCGCGCTTTTTTTTCGGTGTAACGGCCGGTAATATGGATTCGATGGTCAACCATTACACTGCACTGAAAAGAAAACGTTCCGATGATGCTTATACTCCGGGAGGGAGAGCTGGCTTCAGGCCCGATTATCCTACCATTGTCTATACAGGAATATTAAAAAGCATTTATCCTGATGTACCGGTAATTATTGGAGGTATAGAAGCATCTATGCGAAGGGTGTCGCACTATGATTACTGGAAGAATAGTGTTGAACCTTCGATACTGTTTTCATCAGGTGCCGATATGCTTGTCTATGGAATGGGTGAGAAACCGGTACAGATGATAGCCCGGTTGCTTACAAAGGGAGTACCTTTCTCCTCACTTACCACAATACCCCAGACATCGCTGGTATTGAAGAATGGAGAAGATCTTCCAGCGAACAAAAGCTGGAAGACGATCGAATTGCCATCGTGGGAGGAGACTTGCAATGACCGTGAAAAATATTCCGCGGCCTTTAAAATATTCGAGAAAGAGTCAAATAGAATTGATGCCGCAAGGCTTGTACAGCCTGTAAAACAATCGGTAGTTATTGTAAATCCTTCATTTCCACCTGGTTCATCCGGGGATCTTGACCATTATTTCGGACTGCCATTTACAAGGATGCCACATCCCAGGTACAACAGTAAACCTCCCATCCCTGCCTATGAAATGATCAGATTTTCGGTTAATCTTCACAGGGGATGTTTCGGAGGTTGCAGTTTCTGTGCCATTGCAGCACATCAGGGAAAACATGTTGTCAGCAGGTCTGAAAAGTCGGTTGTCGATGAGATAAACAGATTATCACTCCTTCCCGGATATAAAGGTGTGCTGTCAGACCTGGGCGGTCCTTCTGCAAATATGTATGGTATGTCACCCTCGGACATGTTAAAATGCCGGAAATGCACCAGGCCGTCATGCATCTGGCCTTCGATATGTAATAACCTGCAAACAGATCATTCCGGAATATTATCATTATACCGCAAAGTGAGACAAACAGAAGGGATAAGGCATGCATTCGTGGGAAGTGGGATAAGGTATGACCTTCTTTTCCCTGAATACAACCACCGTGCAGGAGAGCCGGAAAAGAAATACCTTGAAGAACTTATCAGGTATCATACTCCCGGCCGGTTAAAGGTGGCGCCCGAACACACCAGTGATAGTGTGCTTAAAAGAATGAGGAAACCCGGGTTTCATCTTTTCAGGATACTCCTGGAC
>JBJKPH010000078.1:0-2662 GCA_046706585.1 Bacteroidales bacterium
GAATACATATAAGCTTGCTGAAGGGAGCAGTGCCTCAGGAACCGTTCTCGACCAGGTAAATTCAGCAACCGGTTCGATTGATAATCTGCTTGCCCTATGTATTGAAGAAACCAATTTCCTCCAGGAGGAACTGGCAGTACTTTCAGATGGAATAATTATCTGTAATCAGATACTACAGGACCTTGCATCTGCACAATCATATTCGGCGAAACAGTTTTTTTCACTAAACCAGCCTCCTATATGGGGTATGTTCTCATCAAAGGGAGAAAATAGCAAATTATCTTCTACAAGATCACTCATTGAGGATTCATTGTCCGGATTAAAAGATTTTATAAAGAATTTCAGCTTCAGGCTTATCCTCCATCTGATCGTACTTGTCATTTTTATGATCTTTACCAATATACTTTTCAGAAGCCTGCGCAGGTCAATACCCGTCGATAACCTAAACGAGACTACTACGGTCAAGACTATAATAAATCATCCCGTCCCGGCGGCGCTCCTGCTGACATTCCTGTCGACATACGTCCTGTATGATGCAATACCTGATTCTGTGGGATTGATCAACCTTCTGCTACTGCTTGTACCGGTAATAATAATTTTAATTGAGATACTGCCGGTAAATACCCGCCGGTATATTTTTGTGCCGGCACTGGCATCAGTACTGGTACAGCTACATAGCTTCGGCTATGGTGAGAATCTTGCCAGCAGGCTGCTGATGCTGTCGATTTTATTATTTTCACTTGTATCTGTAATAATAATGGTACGAAGGAGTACCTTCAGGGACTATTCTGCCAATAAGAAACTTGGAAAGAGGCTCTATAATCTTGCCATGATATCAATTGTCCTCCTTTCGGTTGCCCTGGTATCAGTAGTGGCAGGAGGTATGATGCTGGCTGAATACCTTACCTACGCAACGGTAAGGGTAGCCGCATTAATGCTTATCTTCCATGCCCTGGCTATTACAGCAACAAGCCTTCTTTTTACCCTTTTGCAAAGCCGGGGGATAAGTAATCTTAATATTGTAGCTCAGTACCGTGAACAGATATATGACAGAGGGTCAGCCATACTCAGGTCAGTTGTCTGGCTTTTCTGGTTTATAGCATCACTGAAACTCTTTTCTATCTGGTCGGATATATTCGGTTTCATAAAAAAGATATTAAGCTACCAGGTATCCATTGGTACGATCAATAAATCATTGATGGATATTGTGGTTTTCGTGATAATTATTATGGTAACTATCTGGCTGTCACGACTGGTTAAGATAGTTATCGAAGGAGAAATTGCCCCACGGGTAAAAATGAAGCGTGGAGTTCCGGGTGCTTTATCCCAGCTGCTCAGGAAATCAGTTATAACCATTGGATTCCTGTTTGCTATTTCCGCAGCAGGAGTGGGCATGGACAAACTTGCCATCCTGCTGGGAGCTTTTGGTGTTGGGATCGGTTTCGGGCTTCAGAATATATTTAATAATCTGGTATCGGGCATTATAATTGCCTTTGAAAGGCCGATTAATGAAGGTGACATTATTGAAGTAGGAGAGCTGTGGGGAACAGTAAAGGAGATCGGGTTAAGGGCCAGTACAGTGTTTACTACCGAAGGGGCAGAAGTAATCGTACCAAACGGTAATCTTATATCAAATGAACTAATCAACTGGACCCTAACAGATCGCAACAGGAGAATAGAGGTTAATGTTGGTGTGGCATATGGTACCAACCCCGAAGCAGTGATCAGTTTGCTTCAGAAAGTAGTGAAAGAAAATGATGATATTCTGAAAGAGCCTGCACCACTGGTCCTTTTTTCCGGGTTCGGTGACAGTTCGCTTGATTTCAGGGTGCTGGCCTGGGTGCCTATAGCTGATAACAGGCTTATCTTCCAGAGCAATCTGAACATAATAATAAGTAAGGCTCTGAAAGAGGCAGGCATTGAGATACCTTTCCCGCAGAGAGATCTTCATCTGCGGTCTTCTGATATTGATCTATGGAAGAAATAGGGGATATTACAGCCTGGCATTACTAAAGGACCCTGGAGAAAATATATTTATCGTCCCCAAGTTCATAGAAATCCTTCAGCCTGGCTATGATCTCATAGCCATTCCTGGTATAGAAGTCGACTGTCGGTTTGTACATCGGTTTTGATGATGTTTCGATATACAATGCGTTTCCTCCGAGTTGCTTAACCATCTTTTCTGTTTCACGCAACAGGAGTCCGCCTATTCCCTTGTTCTGGTATTCTGCATGAGTGGCAATCCAGTAGAGATCGTAACTGATAAGAGAACATGATATTATTCCCCAACATGCATATGCGACAGTTTTATCTCCCGATTCGGCAAAAATAAAATTATAGTCACTTGCCTGGCCTTTTGCCAGCCTGTCGTCGGCAAGCTCTATTGCCACCCTGACCTCATCCTCCCTGAAGAAATTTGTCGACCTTACAATATCCGATACTGCTTCCGGGTCGCTGGCTCTGAAGTCGGTTCTTATACTTACTGATCCATTCATAATTATATATCAGATAAAATCATTTCAATTACATTAGTGAAATCTATCCTCGCCTGTACGGTTGCAGCATAGAATCCTGAATCCCTTGAAATACAGTGATTTCCGTTTATTTCAAGAACATATGGCTGACCTTTACAGTCAACCCTGAAATCGACCCTTGCATAACC
>JBJKPH010000079.1:0-4125 GCA_046706585.1 Bacteroidales bacterium
AAGGTCAGTACCTGCTGGTCCGGCAACCTCGATTCCCTCTCCGGTATCTCCTCCGGTATTATCATAATGTATCTCATTGATAAACACAGCTTGAGAAGCCAGTAAAAGAGGAAGGGAGAATAAGAAAATAAAGAGTAGAGATTTTTTCATATTATTTCATGATTAATAATTATTCACAAGCAGTCTGCTAAAGAGTTTACAATTTCGCAAATCCCAATGTAAAATTCAAATAAATGATTAATGATTACTGCAATAAATTTGTTAAGATTATATTAAGGTAAAGAATCAGAAAGATTGTGCGACTCCGCCGGAGTCGTAATTCCCTCTGTGTGTCCTGGTTACAATTGTGTGATCCCTTGAGGGATCATATGAAAGTAATGACCGCAGAGCGGTTACAGAATTGTAAAAGAGTGAAAAAACAACACACCCCGACTGCAGCGCAGTCGCACAATTAAAAAAAAGGTCGCGATTACAAATCGCGACCAACGTTACTGCTTTATTACTTTTTCTTCAGCGGTGCCGGACGGTCATAGTGGCAGCAGGGTGGCAGTGCTTCATATGTCTTGTCATCAGCCCTGAATTTATCGGTATCATGGCCAACACTGGCAACTGCTTTTTCAATTGCCTCGTCACTTGTCTTTTTTGAATCAAAAGTAACCGACAGCATTTTTGTGTCAATATTCCAGTTTGCAGTTTTTACTCCGTCAATACCCTTAACGGTCTTCTCGATCCTGTTCTGGCACATTTCACATTTGCCATAGACCTTGATCTTTTCATTTTTTTCCTGGGCGACAAGAGTCATTGTCCCCATAAGGAACATCATCATTAAACTTAAAACAACTGTTTTCATAATAAATAAAATTAATTGGTTAAAAATTATTTTCGGTAAAGGCAGCATTCAGGAAGTGCATTGTACACATCATCGTCTGCCCTGTATTTTTCTGTATCGTGACCCACGGCTGCTATTGCCTTCTGGATCTTATCCATATCTGTCATTTTCATATCAAAGGTGACCTGTGCTGTTTTTGATTCGATATCCCACACAGCCGAACTGACTCCTGGCACCGACAATGCAGCCGTTTCAATCCTGTCCTTACACATATCACATAGTCCGTCAACAAAAAATGATACATTTTTGTTGTTGTTCATTTCCATTGCATCCATATTATTGATGCTGTTTTCATCATTTGCATTCATATCCATCTCTGTGTGACCTGAATTGCCCGTACTGGAACTGCCTCCCATATCCATGCCTGGCATGCTTCCCATGGAACCTGCGCCTCCACCGGGGTTCATCATGCTTGGCTTGCCTTCCAGTTGTGCTGCTGCATCGATCCTGAAAACACCGTTTACAGCAATTTCTTCACCTTCGGCCAGGCCTTCTTTCACTATATAGGAATCTCCGGCTTCGGGGCCAAGTACTATTTCCCGGTATAAGAAAGAAGCATTTTCGCTGTCCGGTGATTTCACATATACAACAGCTCTTTTACCTGTCCAGAGAACCGAAGTTTTAGGTATCAGCAATTCCTTTTGTTCACCTGATATTTCCGGAGTGATCACGCCATTTGCAAACATTTCGGGTTTTAGTACCTGTTCAGGGTTGCTTATTTCAACCCTTACATATGCCACTCTTGTTTTCGGATCCAGAAAAGGATCAATATATGTTACCTTTCCACTGAATTTTTTACCTGGCACCGACTGAACTGTAAATTCTACCTCGTCGCCTGTCTTTAGCCATGGCAGGTCGCTTTCATAAGCTTCAAACATTACCCATACCCGGGTGAGGTCGGTTACCTGGAACAAAGCATTTCCTTCCTTCACATAATCTCCCAACGCGATGTTACGTATCGTTACAGTTCCCGACACAGGTGAAAGAACATCAAAATAGTTCTGAGGCTGTCCCTTCTCTTCTATTCCATCAATCTGGGATTCCGACAGGTCCCATAATTTCAGTTTGTTTCTGGCAGCTTCGTAGAGCGTTGGATTTGACTGTTTATATTCCATAGCTTCGAGCAGCTCTTTTTGAGCTGTCACAAGTTCAGGCGAATAGATGGTTGCCAGTTTTTCACCTTTCCTGACGTTCTGGCCGGTAAAGTTCACAAACAGTTTTTCAATTCTGCCGCCGAAGCGGGCGGTTAATTCGGATATGTTTCTCTCATCGGCTTTTACTTTTCCCAGAAGAAAGATCTTCTTATTGGGCAGGTCCTTTTTAACAACCATTGTCTGTATCTCGGCAAGCTTCATGGCAGACTCACTCATTTGAACCCCGTCGGGATTAACATTATCCTCAGATGAGATTGTTACCAGCGGGATCAGATCCATGCTGCAAATAGGGCATTTGCCCGGTTTGTCCATTCTGATCTGAGGGTGCATTGAGCATGTCCAGATAGTAGCATCTTCAGCATGCTCGGTTAGGTCATTTGATGCTTCTGTTGTTTCTCCTGAATTATGGAAGAATAACCAGCCAAACAGCAAACCTGCCATCAGGATAATTGTATAATTCCTGATTTTCTTAAAATCGATATTTATCTTGGTTTTCATTTCATTAATTTTAAAAGTCATTTACCCATTAAATAGTTGATGAAAGCAATGGATCTGTTAAGGTCTGTTCTTGATTTTTCCAGTTCAAGGCTGTGCAAAAGAACCTGGCGATCCATCCTCAATATCTCCTCGAAGTTCTGCCCGTTTGTAGCATATTCCGATTCGAGTATCCGCATGGATCTTTTTGCCAGATCCAGTTGTTGAGTATGCATTTCTATTCTTCTGCCTGCATCTGAATAATCAGTGTTTGCCTTTTCGTAAATGCTTTCAAGATTGTTTTCTTTATCATCCTTTTGATCCTGCGTGACCGTTTGCATGATTTCAGCTTCCTTTACCATCGCGTTGTATTTCTTTCTGTTAAGAGGAACACTAATTCCAACCATCGGGAACATAACAGCATCCCGGCCTGATTCACCGGGAGCCAGCATCGAATTGTCAGATTGTCCGATAAAATTGTAATCCAGACCGATAGTGAATTTAGGATTTCCCATCTTTTTCGATACATTTTGCCTTGCAATGTCAGATGCTTCCTGGAATTTAAGGCTTAATACCTGGTGATTGTTAAGTCTGATACTGTCAAGAATAGCTTCCCTGGTAATGTTTAACTCATCAGAAACTAACTGTTCGGGTATTATTATCTGCTGTTGTTCATTCACATTCAGCAGATTATTGAATGCAATTTCTTGCGAATTCAGTTTGTCTGTCAGCAGTTTCAGCTGATTTTGAAGTTCCAGCAATTCCATCTCTACCCTGAGTTCATCAGTTGCGGAGGCCTTCCCTGCTTCAATTTTAACAAGTGCAAGTTTTTGAAATGTATTAAGTATCTCAATGTTATCGCTTGTAATGGCAATAGCCTTGTTTGTATAATACAGATCATACCATGTTGATTTTACATCGTAAAACAGTTTTGACTTTGCCTCCTCGAACATTTCATATTTGGCTTTAGCCATTTGAACAGCAACATCTTCCTGTGCACCAAGCGTACCAAACCACGGGAACATTTGAGAAATACTTATCCTTGCTTGTTGCGGACCCAGCCTGGTTTCAACAGGCCTGATGAAGTATCCGAATGCAATGGTCGGGTCGGGTAACGCACCTGCCTGTGGAATTTTCTCCAAAGCAGCCATATATTCGTTGAATTTTGCCTTTACCCCGGGATTATTTTCTGCAGCTGTCTGCAGGTAATTATCAAGTTCACCCTGCGCCAGTGTTGTCAGGCTAATAAGGAAAAGGATAAACAACGTTGTATAATATTTAATTGATTTCATAATTATTCCTTATCAGATGGTTTTAAACTCTTTTTCAATTTCCTTTCCTGCCACATGCTATACAGGACAGGTACCACAAACATGGTCATAACCTGGATAATCATTCCTCCGAACGATGGGATGGCCATAGGTACCATAATATCGGAACCTTTACCTGTTGAAGTAAGTACAGGGATTAGCGCAATAATAGTAGTTGCTGCCGTCATCATTGCCGGTCTTACCCTTTGAATCCCTGCCTGGTGTACGGCTTTTCTCACTCCCTCAACGGTTGTCGGTTTTTCTTTTTTGAACACCTGCATCAGGTACGTTCCCATTA